>NZ_NKUH01000065.1:0-28173 GCF_009192895.1 Xanthomonas sp. LMG 12460
CGGCGCGGCCTCGGCCGGCGCCAGGCGTACCGTCACCGCCTGGATGCGGTGCCCGGCCATGCGCTTGACCGTGAACAGGTGGCCGTCGATCTCCAACTGCTCGCCTTCCTCGGGCAGCCGCTGCAACTGGTGCACGATCAGCCCGCCGACCGAGTTGAGGTGCTCCGGCGCGCGCAGGTCGTGGCCGAGCAGGCGTTCGAGGCGGAAGATCGAGGTCGAGCCGGCCACCAGCACACTGCCGTCGGCGCCGCGGGTCGGCGCGTCCTTGACCACGTGCGGGTGCTCGTCCTCGATGTCGCCGACCACCACTTCCAGCAGGTCTTCCAGGGTGAAGTAGCCGAGGATGCGGCCGTGCTCGTCCACGCACAGCGCCATGTGCGTGGTGCCGGTGCGGAAGCGCTCCAGTACCAGCGGCACCGGCGTTTCCAGTGCGATCAGGTTCGCCGGGCGCAGCAGCGGACGCAGGTCGTCGCTGCTGCGCCCGCGGGCGATCTCCACCAGCAGGTCTTTCATGTGCAGGATGCCGAGCACCTGCTCGCCGTCGCGGTCGAACCACGGATAGCGGCTGTAGCGGCTGTCGGCGAACTCGGCCATCACCGCGTCCAGCGCCATGCCTTCGCGGAACCCGCGCAGATGGTCGCGCGCGCGCATCAGATCGCCGGCCACCAGTTCCGGCAGCTCCAAGGCATGGCTCATCAGGGTCAGTTCGTGATCCGGCGCGCCGCCGGCGGGCTGCTGGCGGCCGACGATCAGCTTCAGTTCCTCGCGCGAATAGCGGTGCGAGGTGTGCTCGACATCGCCCCAGCCCGCGGCCTTCAGCAGCCCGTTGGCGCTGGTGTTGAGCAGCCAGATCGCCGGATACATCGCCCAGTAGAACAGGTACAGCGGTGCGGCGGTCCACAGCGACATGCGCTCCGGGCGGCGGATCGCCATCGACTTCGGGGCCAGTTCGCCCAGCACGATGTGCAGGAACGAGATGACGCTGAAGGCGATGATGAAGGCGCTCAGGCGCGCCGCCTCTTCGCTCAGCCCCAGCAGGTCGAACAGCGGCTGCAGCAGATGCGCGAAGGCCGGCTCGCCGACCCAACCCAGGCCCAGCGAGGACAGGGTGATGCCGAGTTGGCAGGCCGACAGGTAGGCGTCGAGGTGGCCGTGCACGTTGAGCAGCAGGCGGCCGCGCCAGCCGTGGTGCTCGGCCAGGCCCACGGCCTGCGTGTGGCGCAGCTTGACCAGGGCGAACTCGGCGGCGACGAAGAAGCCGTTGAGCAGCACCAGCAGCATCGCCAGCGCCAGCAGCAGGAGGTTGCCGATCATGTGCGTTCCCCGGCGCGCGCGGCTGGCGCGTCATGGCGCCGGGCGGGAGGGGTGGAAACGGCGGGGTGCGTGGTCCGGCGCAGCGTGCGCCGGCATCTACAGTCTGAATCGTCGCCCATGGCGGCGTGAGAGTTCCATCGGTGATACGTCGCCGCAGTCTAGCCGATGCGCTGCGCGGCCGCCGCAGGCGCGCGCCATCTCGCGCAGTCCGTCACAGGCAAAGCGTCGCCAACGAATACCGTGGAAGGACGCGCAACCGCTGTTGCGAATCCCCAATCCCGACTCCCCGGCCTTTCAGCAGCCGAATGGCTGATCATCCCAGCCCTTCAACCATCACGCCGCGACGATCTTTTCGTTTGCTAGACTTTCTGTAACCGTTTTCAACCTCGATATTCCCCATGAAATCTTCCTTGCGTCTGGCGGCGCTGGCCGCCGCTGTGTCCGTTTTTCTCACCGCCTGCGGTGGCAAGCCTGCGGCGACACCGGCCGGTTCCGATGCCAGTGCGGATGCCAACCATGCATCCGCCGATGCCGGCGCCAGCGACGCGGACCAGGCGCTGACCGGCAAACTCAACGCCTACATCGAATGCTTCAACAAGGTCGATGGGCGCATCCACGAAGGCGCGCAGCAGTACGTGCGCTGGATGGCCGACCCCAAGGCCGGCCCCACCGGCAAGGAAACCAGCGTGTACGGGCCCGCCCCGATCGACGAGTACGCGATGAAGCTGTGCGATGCGCCGATGACCCAGGCGATCGCGGCCAAGCCGTCGCTGCCTGCGCTGGATGCCGCGGCCAAGCGCTACCTGGCCGCCTTGAAGACGCTGCAGCCGCTGGCCAACCAGGCGCGCGACTACTACGACCGGGAGGACTACCAGGACGACCAGTTCGCCAAGGGCAAGCAACTGCATGCGCCGCTGATGGCCGCGCTGTCCGAATTCCACGAGGCAAGCGAGGCCTTCAGCCACGAACTGGAGGCGCAGAACGACGCCGCGCAGCGCGAGCAGCTGAAGGCGATGGAAAAGGCCGAGGGCCGCACCCGTGACTTCTATCGGTTGTCGATGATGCTCGAGGCCAAGGACATCGTCGGCCTGATGCAGGACGACGAGTTCGACACCGCCAAGGCCACGGCATTGGTGGCCGGCTTCAACAGCCTGTCCGACGAGGCGCACGCCAAGGTCGCCAACCAGGAGCCGGGCAAGTCCGACTGGAGCGATTTCGAGACCGCGGCGGAGAACTTCCGCAAGGAATCCAAGGCGCGCATCAAGCGGGTGGCGGAGAAGATTCCGTACAGCGCGTTCGAGCAGCGCTCGATGGACAATCCGATCGTCGCGCCGGAGGGTTCGCCGGCACGCTTGCTCAAGAGCTACAACGACCTGGTGTTCCAGAGCAACCGCCAGCGCTGAACGTGCGGGCCGGCGGCGCATGCCGCTGGCCCCGTCGTGCCGTCGCGACGGCGGGGCGGCATGCCGTCGTCCCGTCTTTTGCCGACAAGCGGGCGCGGTGTGCTCCTTCCGCAGCACGCCGCTGGTGCGCTTGCAGGGCGAGCATCATTCCGCGTACACGTTGCGGGTCTCAGTGGATCGATCCTCGATCATGTACGCCTGCCGACTTCGGCGGTCCGCCGCGCATCCCTCGCCTCCAGACATTCCTAACATCCGCCGGCGCACACTGCTGACGCCGGGCGCTGCGCCGCGGATAATGCGTGCGCCAGCCGCCATCCCGCCAGCCTGCCTCCCCGGACGTCCGACGACGGCGCCGATGGATTCCCTTTTGCAGATGCGGAGATTGTGCGATGAGTGACACATTCAGGGTCGAACACGACAGCATGGGCGAACTGCAGGTGCCTGCAGAGGCCTTGTGGGGGGCGCAGACCCAGCGTGCGGTGCAGAACTTTCCGGTGTCCGGGCAGCCGATGCCACGCGGCTTCATCCGCGCGCTGGGCCTGATCAAGGCCGCCGCGGCCGGGGTCAACGCCGACCTGGAGCTGTTGCCAAAGGCCGTCGCCAAGGCGATCCAGGCCGCGGCGCTGGAGGTGGCCGACGGTCGCCACGACGCGCACTTCCCGATCGACATCTACCAGACCGGGTCCGGCACCTCGTCGAACATGAACGCCAACGAGGTCATTGCCACGCTGGCCAACCGCGCCGCCAAGGGCGAGGGCAAGAACGGCAGCAAGACACGGTCGGCGGTGCATCCCAACGACCACGTCAACCTGGGCCAGAGTTCCAACGACGTGGTCCCCACCGCGATCCGCGTCGCTGCGTTGCTCGCTGCGCGCGAGCATCTGCTGCCGTCGCTCAAGCACCTGCGCAAGACGATCGACAAGCGCGCCAAGCAGTTGCAGGGTGTGGTCAAGACCGGGCGCACCCATCTGATGGACGCGATGCCGCTGACCTTCGGTCAGGAGTTCGGTGCCTGGTCGGCGCAGCTGGTGTCGGCGCAGGCGCGCATCGACGACAGCCTCAAGCGCCTGCGCCGGCTGCCGCTGGGCGGCACCGCCATCGGCACCGGCATCAACGCCGATCCGCGCTTCGGCGGCAAGGTCGCCAAGGCGTTGTCGGCGCTGACCGACCATACCTTCGAGAGCGCCGAGAACAAGTTCGAGGGCCTGGCCGCGCAGGACGATGCGGTGGAACTGTCCGGCCAGCTCAACGCGCTGGCGGTGGCGCTGATCAAGATCGCCAACGACCTGCGCTGGATGAACGCCGGGCCGCTGGCCGGCCTCGGCGAGATCGAGTTGCCGGCGCTGCAGCCGGGCAGCTCGATCATGCCGGGCAAGGTCAATCCGGTGATTCCCGAAGCCACGGTGATGGCCTGCGCGCAGGTCATCGGCCACCACACCGCGATCACCGTGGCCGGGCAGACCGGCAACTTCCAGTTGAACGTGACCCTGCCGCTGATCGCGGCGAACCTGCTGGACTCGATCCAGTTGCTGGGCAACGTGTCGGTGCTGCTGGCCGATTCGGCGATCGCCGGCCTCAAGGTGCGCGAGGAGCGGGTACGCGAGGCGCTGGACCGCAATCCGATCCTGGTGACCGCGCTGAATCCGATCATCGGCTACGAGAAGGCCGCGGCGATCGCCAAGCGTGCCTACAAGGAGAACCGGCCGGTGCTGGAGGTGGCCAAGGAGGACAGCGGCCTCGGCGAGGACGAATTGCGCCGGCTGCTGGACCCTGCCGCACTGACCGAGGGCGGCATCCATGCCGGCGCGGGCGGCGGTGGTTGAGCGGTGACGGAGCGCACGCCGGCGGTTGAGCCTGACAGCCGTCGGGACTGAAGTCCCTCCCACATCGCGCCCAGACACCTCATCGCAAGCTGCGTAGGAGCAGCTTCAGCCGCGACGGGCCTTCCCGGTAAAGCCTATCGCGGCTGAAGCCACTCCTAAAAGAAGGGACCAACTCTTACTGAGGGCTCTCATGCCGGCGCACGCGCGCCGGCACGTCTCAGCGGCGTTCGGCCTGCAAGTTGCCGAAACTGTCGCGATACGGCTGCAACGAGGGAATGTCGCGCAGCACGGCCGCCTGCGCTTCGGTGATCTCCGGGGTCGGCGCGAAGCCCACCGAGCGCATGTTCGGGTCCGGCGCCGCGGTCTCCAGGGTGCGCTGGCGCTGCATCTGCAGGTGCATGAACAACTGCTGCAGTTCGGTGCGCTGCGCGGCGGGCAGCGGCAGTTCGATGTCGTCGATGCGCAGGCTGCCGTCGGGCCCGATGGTGGCATTGGCGGCCGGGGCGCGGCGCAGCATCACGTTCATGCTGTCCACCGCCACCCGCGGCTTGCTGCGCTCGGCGCGCGAGGAGGTGGTCTCGCCGCCGCGTCCGCCGCAGGCGGCGAGCAGCAGGCATAACGACAGCAGCGAGAACCAGGCGAACAGCGTCTTCTTCATGGAGGCGATGCAGTGGGGGAGTGCGGGCATTCTAGAACGTGCGGCGGCTGCGGTCGTGGCGAGGCGCGCTGGCCGCGCATCAGCGGCGTGAGGTCGAAGCGGACTGCATGGCGCGCGCGAGCACGCTGAACATCCGTTCGTCGGTGGATTGCGCGACGTTGAAACGCAGGAAATCGCCCGCGCTCAACGACTGGCTGAAGGCATTGCCCGGCGCCAGCACCACGCCTTCCTGCAGGCAGGCGTGCGCGATCGCTGCGGCCTCCATGCCCGCGGGCAGCCTGCACCAAAGGAACAGGCCGGCCCGCGGAATCAGCCAGGGTCGGACGCCGAGACCCTGGAGCCGCTCTACCGTCCTGGCCATCTGCTCCGCCAGGCGCCGCCGCAAGGTCTCCAGATGCCGGCGGTAGCCGCTGTCGGTCAGGGCGATCCGCACGGCCTCGGCCGCCAGCCGGCCGCCGCCGAAGCTGGTGGCGATCTTCAGGTCGGCGAGGCTTTCGATCCAGTCGCCACGTGCGGCGATGTAGCCGCAACGCAGCGACGCCGACACCGTCTTGGAAAAGCTGCCGATCTGGATGACCCGCGCCAGGCCGTCGAAGGCCGCCAGCCGCGGGGCGGGGCTGGTCTCGAAGTCGGCGAAGATGTCGTCCTCGACGATCACCAGGTCCGAGCCCTCGGCCAGGAGCAGCAGCCGGTGCGCCGTCGCCGCGGACAGGGTCGCGCCGGTGGGGTTGTGGATCCCCGAATTGGTGATGTACAGCCGCGGCGCATGCGCCCGCAGCGCCGCTTCGAAGTGCGCCACGTCCGGTCCGTTCGGCGTATAGGGCACGCCCACGACCTGCACGCGATGCGCCTTGAGCAAGGCATGGAAATTGAAGTAGCACGGGTCGTCGACCAGCACCGTGTCGCCGGGCGAGAGCAGGAAACGGCCGATCAGGTCGATCGCATGCGTGCCCGATTCGGCGAGCAGGATCTGTTCGGGCGGCGCCTGCACGCCATTGCCCGCCAGCCGTCGCGACAGGAACTGGCGCAAGCCGGGGTGGCCCAGGGGCGTGGCGTACTCGGTCAGTTCCTGCGTGTCGGCGCGCGCCAGCGTGCGCAGTGCGCGGCGCATGCCCGCGCCGTACAGCCATTCGGGTGGCAGCCAGCCGCAGCCGGGCTTGAGTACGCGCGCATCCGCTTCCAGCGACTGCCGCGACACCCACAGCGGATCGATCTGCCGGTCGAGCTTCGGGCCGAGTTGCGCCAGCGCCAGTGGGGCCACCGACCCGGCCACATAGAAGCCCGACCCTGGGCGCGCCGCGATCGCGCCCTCGGCCGCCAGCCGCTCGTAGGCTTCCACCACCGTCGACACCGACACCCGCAGCGCGCGCGCCTGCGCGCGCACGGAGGGCAGGCGCGCTCCCGGCAGGCTGGTGCGGTTGGCGATGCGGGCGCGGATGTCGGCCATCACCGCATCGATGCGCGTGCCGGGTGCTACGGGTCTGTCCACTGTCGTCAGCTGTACTGGGTCTTGAGCCATAACAGTACTGCGAAACCGTATTGGATCGTATCTGGCCGGATCGGTCTCACGAGGCGTCTACTGCAACGGCGATGCAGAAGGAGACGCGCATGGAAAAAACCACCGGTGGCTGGATCAATGGATGTATCGGCGTGATGATTTTTGCGGGGTCGTTGCCCGCAACGCGCGTCGCGGTCGCCGATTTCTCCCCCGTGTTCCTGACCTGCGCCCGCGCCAGCATTGCCGCCGCGCTGGGGCTGGCGCTCCTGCTCGGGTTTCGGCAACCGCGTCCGCGCCGCGCCGAGCTCCCTGCCTTGGCGATGACGGCGCTGGGGGTCGTGGCCGGATTTCCCCTGCTGACCGCACTGGCGCTGCAGCACGTCACCTCGGCGCATTCCATCGTGTTCGTGGGCCTGCTGCCGTTGTGCACCGCCGTCTTCGCCGTGTTGCGCGCCGGCGAACGCCCGCGTCCACCGTTCTGGGTGTTCTCGCTGGCCGGTGCCTGCAGCGTCGTCGGCTATGCGGCGATCGGCGGGATCGACGCCTCGTGGCAGGGCGATCTGCTGATGCTGGCCGCGGTGGTGCTGTGTGGGCTGGGCTATGCGGAGGGCGCGCGCCTGTCGCGCACGCTGGGCGGATGGCAGGTCATCTGTTGGGCGCTGGTGCTGTCGCTGCCGCTGATGGTGTCCCTGGCCTTGCTGACGCAGCCTGCGTCGTTCGGCACCGTGCGCATGCCGGCATGGCTTGGCCTGGGCTATGTCTCGCTGTTCAGCATGTTGATCGGCTTCGTGTTCTGGTACCGCGGCCTGGCGCAAGGCGGGATCGCGGCGGTCGGGCAACTGCAGTTGTTCCAGCCCTTCATCGGCTTGGGCCTGGCCGCGCTGCTGCTGCACGAAACCGTGAGCTGGACGATGCTGGCGGTGACCCTGGTCGCGATGGTCTGCGTGGCCGGCGCGAAACACTACGCCCGCTGAGACCGCGACCCGCCCGGCAGGCGTTTGCACGACTGCCGGGTGGAGCGCGGACTCAGCGGGCGCTCGTGGACGATGGTCGCGGCAGCGTGGCTGCCGCCGATTACGCGGCCGAGTGCTTGCAGTCGCTGACGTCGCTGTCGTCGAGGGTGGAGTAGGGGCGGAACGCCGGCACCTTCTGCATCAGCGCATCCTGCGCGGCGCGCAGCGCGGCGACCTGGTCGCAGATCTTCAGCGCCGCCTGCTTGATCTTGTCGGCCTGCGCTTCGACCTGCGCGCCGATGTGCTCGGTGTCGCCGCTGAGCACGCCGCTGATGGCATCGCCGGCCGCCTTCACGCCGAGCGCCGCGCCGGCCTTGCCGACTTCCACGCCCTGCTTGCCGACCGCCTCGATCTGGCTGCGGTAGGCCAGCAGCAGGCGCTGCTGCTCGGCGTCCAGCGCGACCGGCTTGCCGTCGATCAGCAGCTTGCCGTCGCGGGTGATGGTGGCCGGCGGCTGGCCATCGGCCTTCAGGGTGAGGTCGCCGTTGAGGAAGGTCAGGCTTTGCGCGCCACCGTGATCGACGACGACGCGGTCGTTCGACGAGGCCGAGCGCTGGCAGGCGCTGAGCGAGAACAGCACGGCCAGGGCGACGCCGGCCAGGGACAGGGAACGGTACTGCATGGGCGCGTCCTCGTGTGGATGTGGAAGGAGAGAATCGGGCGGCAGGATCAGCGCGGCTTGGGCAGGTTGACGCTGCCACGCACGCCGCGGTGGGTGACGTCGCCGCTGCCGACCTTCTGCACGCTCAGGTTGCCGCCGACGGTGCCGACATCCAGGTCGCCGGAGCCCACGGTCTGCACCGCGACATTGCCGGTGACGTCGCGCAGTTGCACGTCGCCGGAGCCGACGCTGTCGACCTGCACGCTGCCACGCACGCCGTGCACGGTCAGGTCGCCGGAGCCGACGGTGCCGACCTTGACGTCGCCGCCGACCTGGTCGGCCTTGACGTCGCCCGAGCCCAGCGTCGGCAGGGCCACGCTGCCGACATTGCGCAGTTCGATGTCGCCGGAGCCGACCGTGGCGCTGACCGCGCCGCGAATGTTCTGCGCGTGCAGGTCGCCGGAGCCGACCTTGGCGTCGAGCGAGGCCACGCCGCTGATCTCGGCGTCGCCGGAGCCCAGTTGCAGCTGCACCGGCAGGTTGGCCGGGATGCTGCCGGCCACATTGAGGTAGGCGTAGCGGTTGCCGACGCTGATGCCGTGGATCTTGCCCTCGTGCTTCAGCGTCACCACCAGGGTGTCGCCGTCGTGGCGCTGGCGCAGGGTCAGCTCCTTGAGCATGTCGGCGTCGGAGGCGCAGGCACGGCCGCGCAGAGTGGAGTCGCCGCTGGCGCCGCTGAGCTTGAGGTCGTTCTGCTGCACGTCCAGCAGCACCGACTTGACGCCGGTCAGATCCAGCTTCAGTTCGCGCGGTTCGGAATACTTGCAGTCGTCGGCCATGGCGACGGCCGGCAGCGACAGCAGGGCACACAGGGCGAGGGTCTTGCGCATCGGAAAACTCCTTGCGGAAAAGGGAAGAAAGACGGAGGTGCGATCAGGCTTCGTCGCGCCAGCGGCGCACGTAGATCGCGGCGACGATGAAGGCCACGCCGACCGCGGCGCCGATCCAGATGTCGGGGTCGCGGAACAGCACCCAGCTGTCGCCGAGATGGATCGCATTGACCAGATCCTGCGGACCGCTGATGTGGGTCTCGGCCACCTGCTCGTTCAGCACCGGACCCCAGCTGCCGGGCAGCACGCTGAGCAGGCCGCGGTAGACCACGGTGTACCAGATCAGGTTGTGGTTGACATCGAGCATCGGCAGGATGCCCATCATGCTGGCCATCACGCAGCCCAGGATCGGGATCAGCACCGCCCACAGGAACGGCTTGCTGCGCGCCCAGGCCGAGCACAGCATCAGCCAGCCGATCGCCGGCAGCGACCACATCACCTGCACCGGCAGTGCGGCCAGGACCATGCCGATGATGCGCAGCGGGTGCGATTCGGTGAAGACCGCGGTGCTCTGCGGGATACCGTTGACCGACAGGGTCAGGGCGGTGACCACCCACAGTGCCAGGCCGATCAGCAGGCCGATGCCGATCGCCAGCAGCGGCGCCAGCAGCAGCGCCCAGGCGGCCTTGGATAGCACGGTGCCGGTGTCCGACAGCGGCAGCGACTTCCAGAACAGCACGCTGCGGTCGCGGCGGTCGTCGTACAGCGCGCCCAGCGCGTAGAAGAACACCACGAAGCCGACCACGATGCAGGCCAGGATCACCCCGGCGAGCATGGTGCCGTCGCCGACCGCGCCGATGATCTGGTGGGCGTTGTTGGCCTGGCCTTCCCATTGCACATCGTTCAGACGCACGCCGCCGCCGTGGTTGCGGCCGGCGATGCTGCCGATGATCGACAGCACCGTGTACAGGGTGGCGACGATGCCGCCGGTGATGACCGGGGCCCACAGGAAACCGCCGCGGTGTTCCCAGAACTCGCGCTTGAGCAGCCACGTGAAGGTGGACACGGGAGAGATCGATTTGGCGGGAGCGTTCATGCGTAGGTGCCCTTCATGATGGCGACGAACAGGTCGGCCAGGCCGGGGGTGCGGGTTTCGCCGAGCGCGGCCAGCTGCGCCTGCGGCACGCCGTCGTACAGGAATACCGACTTGCCGAACGGCAGGCCGCGTTCGTCGATCGGCTGCAGCGCGCGCGCCGCCTCGATGCGCTCGGCCGGCACCAGCAGTTCGGTGTAGCGGGTGGCCATGTGCTCCATGTCGGCGCTGAGCACGATGCGGCCGTCGCGGATGAACAGCACGTCGGTGAGGATGTGCTCGATCTCCTCCACCTGGTGGGTGGTGATGATGATGGTCTTCTGTTCGTCGAAGTAGTCTTCCAGCAGGCGCTGGTAGAACTCCTTGCGGTACAGGATGTCCAGGCCCAGGGTCGGCTCGTCCAGCACCAGCAGGCGCGCGTCGATCGCCATCACCAGGGCCAGGTGCAGCTGCACGATCATGCCCTTGGACATCTCGCGCACCCGCAGCTTGGGCGAGAGCTTGGTGTTGGCCAGGAAGCGCTCGCACTTGGCGCGATCGAAGCGCGGATGCACGCCGGCGACGAAGTCGATCGCCTCGCTTACCCGCATCCAGCGCGGCAGCACCGCCACGTCGGCGATGAAGCACACTTCGTTCATCAGCGCGTCGCGCTGCTTGCGCGGGTCCATGCCCAGCACGCGCAGTTCGCCTTCCACGGCGGTCAGGCCCAGCACCGCCTTCAGCGCGGTGGTCTTGCCGGCGCCGTTGGGGCCGATCAGGCCGACGATGCGGCCCGGCGCGATGGCGAAGGACGCATCGGCCAGCGCCGGCTTGTTGTTGTAGGTCTTGCGCAACCCCTGCGCGTAGACGACGGATTCGGATGCGGCGACAGCGGCAGTCATGGCGTTTTCCCCGGTGGCAACAAGTCTTGCAGTGTCAGGCCCAGGCGCTGGATGCGTTCCAGCACCAGAGGCCACTCTTCGTTGAGGAAGCGCTCGCGCTCGCTGCCGCGCAGCTTCTGCGCCGCTTCCTCGGTCATGAACATGCCCAGCCCGCGACGCTTCTCGACCAGGGCCTCGTCGGCCAGTTCCTGGTAGGCGCGCGAGACGGTGATCGGATTGAGCTGGTACTCGGCAGCCACCTGGCGCACCGAGGGCAGGGCGTCGCCGGGCTTGAGGATGCCGTCGAGCATCATCGCGATGACGCGCTCCTTCAGCTGGCGGTAGATCGGAGCGCCGTCGCTCCATTGGATATCGCTCATGGTCAGCTCCGTGGGCGCAGGGTGCGCGCGAAGGAGAAATAAGGCACGGACAGCGAAGCCCGCAGACGCCGCACCGCCGGGACGGTAGAAGGTGCGGCGCCGGCGGCGCTGTCGTCGTGCGGCGTGCTGGCGCCATAATCCAGCGGCCGTCCCTGGTGGCGTTGGGCGCCGATCCAGCTCGCGCAGAGCAGGGTGCCGACGATGACCAGGGCCGGAAGACTGCGCTGGAGGCGTTTGAGATTCATCGTGGGACCTGCTCTGGGTGAGTGGTGTTGTATTTAACTATAACACCGTTACACGGCATGTCAACACGCTGCTGACCCAACGTCCGACCTGGTCGCGTGCCACTTCCTTATTTCTTCTCGACGGTGCCCCATGAAACTTCCCAAGCGTCTGTTTTTCCTCGCGATCCTGGCTGCTGCCGGCACCGTCGGCAGTGCCTGGGCCGGCTCCCTGCTGGACCGGGACTACCGTCCGCTGGCCGGCAAGGAGAAGGTGAACCTGAACAAGACCTACGGCGGCAAGGTGCTGCTGGTGGTCAACACCGCCAGCAAGTGCGGCTACACCCCGCAGTACGACGGCCTGGAGAAGCTGCAGCAGCAGTACGCGGCGCAGGGCTTCAGCGTGCTCGGCTTCCCGTCCAACGACTTCAAGGGCCAGGAGCCCGGATCGGAGAAGCAGATCCAGGAATTTTGCACGCTCACCTACGGGGTGAAGTTTCCGATGTTCGAGAAGGTGCACGTGATCGGCGACGAGGCGACGCCGCTGTACAAGCAACTGACCCAGGCCACCGGCGTGGCGCCGGGCTGGAATTTCCACAAGTATCTGATCGCGCGCGATGGGCGCGTGGTCGCGCAATTCCCGAGCAAGGTCACGCCGGACGATCCGGCCTTGCGCAGTGCCATCGAACGCGAACTGAAAGCGCAGCCGGCGTCGCACTGAAAGCGGGTCAACATCTCGGCCGCACATGCGACAATGCCGGCCTCTGTCTGCGCCAGTTCGGCGCGTCCAGTTCACAGTTCACTTCCAGGGAAAGTAGCGAATGAAGATGGGAATGCGCGGCGCCGTGGCGTCGCTGGTGGTGGGGATGGCGATGGTCGCCGGTCACGCGTCCGCGCAGGCGCCGGCGGCCGGCGGCACGGCGACGACGCTGAGCACCGAGAAGCAGAAGGTCAGCTACGCGATCGGCATGGATGTGGCGCGTTCGTTCGAGCCGATCGCCCAGGACATCGACGTGGACGCGATGCAGCGCGCGATCGAGAACGCCTTCAAGCAGGGCAAGCCGCTGCTGTCCGATGAGCAGACCCAGGCCACCGACACCGCGCTGCGCACGCAGCTGGCCGCGCGCAACGGCCAGCCGGTGCCGGGCATGGCGCCGGGCGCGCAGCCGCCGCCGGTGTCCAAGGAGAACGTGGGCCTGATGCTGGGCGACCGTGCGGTCGGTCCGTCGCTGGCGCGGATCCAGAACGACATCGATCTGCCGACGCTGATGGGCGCGGTGCGCACGGTGTTCGCCAAGGGCCAGACCGCGATGACCCAGGAGCAGGCGATGGCCACGCTGCAGGCCTTCGGTGCGTCCAAGCAGGCCGCGGTGGCGACCAAGAACAAGCAGGAAGGCAATGCCTTCCTGGCGCAGAACAAGAACCAGAAGGGCGTGATCACCACCCCGTCCGGCCTGCAGTACATGGTGCTGCGCGAAGGCAGCGGCGCGCGGCCCACGTCCAGCAGCAAGGTGCGGGTGAACTACGAGGGCAAGCTGCTCGACGGCACCGTCTTCGACAGCTCCTACAAGAACGGCCAGCCGGCCGAGTTCGCGCTGAACCAGGTCGTGCCGGGCTGGAGCGAGGGCGTGGCGCTGATGCCGGTGGGGTCCAAGTACCGCTTCTGGATTCCGTCCAATCTGGGCTACGGCCCGCAGGGAATGCCGGGCAGCCCGATCGGCCCGGATGCGATGTTGACCTTCGACGTGGAACTTTTGAACATCCTTCAATAACCGAAAGGAGATTACATGCGCGTAGCGATATTCGGCACCGGCTATGTCGGGCTCGTCACCGGAACCTGTCTGGCCGAAGTCGGCCACCATGTGGTGTGCGTAGACATCGACCAGGCCAAGGTGGATGGGCTCAACAAGGGCGTGGTCCCGATTTACGAGCCTGGCCTCTCGCCGATGGTCAAGGCCAATCACGCCGCACGGAGGCTGTTCTTCACCACCGATGCGGCCAGCGCCATCGCGCATGGGGATATCGTGTTCATCGCCGTCGGCACGCCGCCGGACGAGGACGGTAGCGCAGATCTGCAGTACGTGCTGGCGGTGGCCCGCACCATCGGCCAGCACATCCAGGGGCCGACCATCGTGGTCAACAAGTCGACGGTGCCGGTCGGCACCGCCGACAAGGTGCGCGCGGCGATCGCCGCGGAGCTGGAAGCGCGCGGCGAGGCGATCGAGTTCGACGTGGTCTCCAACCCGGAGTTCCTGAAGGAAGGCGATGCCGTCGCCGATTGCATGCGCCCGGACCGCATCGTCATCGGTAGCAGCAAGCCCGGCTCGGCCGCGCGCCTGCGTCGTCTGTACGCGCCGTTCAACCGCAACCACGACCGCATCGTGGAGATGGACGTGCGCTCGGCCGAACTGACCAAGTACGCGGCCAACGCGATGCTGGCGACCAAGATCAGTTTCATGAACGAGATCGCCAACATCGCCGAGCGCGTCGGTGCCGACGTGGAGAAGGTGCGCCAGGGTATCGGCTCGGATCCGCGCATCGGCTGGCACTTCATCTACCCGGGTGCCGGCTACGGCGGCTCGTGCTTCCCCAAGGACGTGCAGGCGCTGGCGCGCACCGCGCAGCAGGTCGGGCATGCGCCCCGGCTGCTGGATGCGGTGGAAGCGGTCAACGAGGCGCAGAAGGGCCACCTGTACGAACTGATCCAGCGCCACTACGGCGCGGCGCAGTCGCTGAAGGGCAAGACCTTCGCGGTGTGGGGCCTGGCCTTCAAGCCCAACACCGACGACATGCGTGCCGCCTCCAGCCGCCGCCTGCTGGCGCAACTGTGGGAGGCGGGCGCGACGGTCCGTGCCTACGATCCGGAGGCGACCGACGAGGCCAAGCGCATCTTCGGCGAGCGCGCCGATCTGCATTTCTGCGACGATGCCTTCGACGCGCTGGAAGGCGCCGATGCGCTGGCGGTGGTCACCGAGTGGAAGCAGTTCCGCAGCCCCGACTTCACCCGCATGAAGGAGCTGATCGGCGATGCGGTGGTGTTCGACGGCCGCAATCTCTACGATCCGCAGGAAATCGAGAGCTTCGGCCTGGCGTATTACGGCATCGGCCGCGGACGTTCGATCCATGCAGCATGATTTTTCCACCCAGGATCGGTTGCTGGAAAACCGCCTGATCGAGCTGGAAACGCGCCTCTCCTTCCAGGAGCAGGCGCTGTCGGAAATGAGCGATGCCCTGGCCGAAGCGCGTATCGAAAGCCAGCGCAACGCCGAGTTGCTGCGTCACCTGCTCGAAGATCTGGGCAAGGTGCGCAGCACGCTCTACGCCGATCCGGCCGACGAACCGCCGCCGCCGCATTACTGATCCCCCGAACCGACCGATGCCGTCCCGATGAGCGATACCCTCCGCGAGCAGTTGCTGGGCCTGGGCTTCAAGCCCGCGCCGAAACCCGAACGCAAAGCCCCGCCTGCCGCGCCGCGGCCGCAGGGACGGCCGGGCCAGCGCCCGGCACCGGCCGGGGCGCGCGGCGAGCGCGCTCCCGGCGGCGCGCCCAACGCCGGCAAGCCCGGCGGCGGGCGCGGCCGTCCGCACGGGAACGGCCCTGGCCAAGGCAAGCCGCAGGGCGCGGGCGGCCAGCCGGGGCGGCCGCCGCGCAGCCGCGAGGACATCGATCTGGCCAAGGCCTATGCGATCCGTGCCCAGCGCGAGAAGGACGAGCGCATCGAGGCCGAGCGGCAGAAGCAGGAAGAAGCGCGCCTGCGCCGCGAGGCGCGGGCCAAGCTCGACGAACTGCTCAAGGGCCAGGCGCTGAACCACGCCGAGGCCGACATCGCCCGCCATTTCCCCTATGGCGGCAAGATCAAGCGCATCTACGTCACCGCCGACCAGCTCAAGGCGCTCAACGCCGGCGAGTTGGGCGTGCTGCAGCAGAACGGTCGCTACCTGCTGGTGACCGCGGCGCTGCTGGACCAGGCCGAAGCGATCTTCCCGGCGGCGGTGGCGCTGCGGGTCGATCCGAACGCGACGGCAGAAGAAGACCCCTACGCCGATCCCAAGTACCAGATCCCCGACGATCTGGTCTGGTAAACGTGGCGCTGCCAGGGACGGGCACGCTGGCCGCCGGGCGCGGCCACACGCCGCCGCACGCGCAGACCGGTGGCGGCTATCTGCCGTACGTGGACGGGCTGCGCGCGATCGCGGTGCTGGCGGTGATCGCCTACCACCTCGATCCGGCATGGCTGCCGGGCGGGTTCACCGGCGTGGACATGTTCTTCGTGATCTCCGGCTTCGTGGTCAGCGCGTCGTTGCAGCGCCTGCCGGCGGCCGGACAGCTGGGCGTGTTCGCGCAGTTCTATGCGCGGCGCCTGCGGCGCATCGCGCCGGCCCTGGTGGTGTGCCTGCTGGTCACGGCCCTGGCCAGCGGCCTGTTCATTCCCGAGTCCTGGCTCAGCGAGACCAGCGCCAGGACCGGGCGCATGGCCTTCGTCGGCCTCAGCAACTGGGTGCTGGCCGCGACCGGCAACGATTACTTCTCGCCCAAGGCCGAATTCAATCCGTACACGCATACCTGGTCGCTGGGCGTGGAGGAGCAGTTCTATCTGCTGTTCCCGCTGCTGTTCCTGGCCTGGAACCGTGGCGGCCGCGGTCGGGTGTGGTCGACGCTGCTGGTGGCGCTGGCCTCGGCCGCCTCGCTGGCGTTCGCCTGGCGGCATAGCCGCGATGCCGGTGATGCGGCGGCCGTGTTCTACCTGACCACCGCACGCTTCTGGCAACTGGGCAGCGGCGTGTTGCTGTACCAGGTGCTGGCGCTGCGCGGACGCTTCGAGGCCGGGACGCAGGCGCCGCCGCCGGGCGCCTGGAGCTGGCGTTCGCCGTTGCTGGCGATGGCGCTGGCGGCGGTGGTGGTCGGCCTGTGGTGCGCGCGTCCCGGCCACTCGCCGTGGCCGGATGGACTGTGGCCGGTGTTGGGCACACTCGCCCTGCTGGCGCTGCTGCATGGCGCCCCGGCCGGCTGGATCCGGCGCGCGCTGGCGCACCGCGTACCGGTGGCGATCGGCCGCGTCTCGTACTCGCTGTATCTGTGGCACTGGCCGGTGTTCGTGCTGTTCCGCTGGACCGTCGGTCTGGAATCGGCGCCGACCAGAGCCGCGGCGCTGCTGCTGGTCGCCTTGCTGGCGCTGGCCTCGTACCGCTGGGTGGAGCTGCCGTGGCGGCATGGCCGCATCGGCCGCGCGCGCACGCCGGCGCGGACCATCGTCGCCGGGCTGGGCCTGGTGCTGCTCGCCGGCGGCACCCATGCGCTGCTGCAGAACGTCCAGCGCTATTACGGGTTGAGCACGGTCAGCCGGCATCCGCTGGACTGGTACGCCTATGCCAAGGGCCTGCGCCGGGAGTTTCCGCAGTGCGCGCTGCAAACCCGCCAGGTGCCGGTGCAGGTGGGCGGCGCCAAGCTGTTCGAGCGCGGCGCCTGCACGCTGCCCAACCGCGATGACGGCGGCCAGGTGTTCGTGGCCGGCGACTCGCATGCGCTGGCCTACAACGAACTGCTGCGGCGCTTCGCGCTGCAGAGCGGGGTGCCGGTGCGACTTTACGGTGTCGGCGGTTGCCCGATCGTCGGCCTGCAGGCCTGGCAGGCCAGCAATCCCGGCTGCCAGGCCTATGAGCGCAGCACCCTGGCCGACGTCGGCGCGCACGCGCGCGACGGCGATGTACTTTTTCTGCCCGCCCTGCGCGTGCTGCGCCTGGCCGATCAGGACCGCCTGTTCGACGAGACCGCGGCGATGGCCGAGCAGGAGGGTGCCGAGGCGCAGGCCGCGCGCAGCGCTGGCGAAGCGGCTGCGGTCGCGCTGCTGCAGCCCTTGGCGCAGCGCGGCGTGCGTATCGTCTTCGAAGCGCCCAAGCCGGTGCTGCGCGCGCCGCCGTATCGCTGTTCGGACTGGTTCAACCGCGGCAATCCGATCTGCGCGCGCGGCATCCCGATCGCACGCGCGACCATGGAGCGCTACCGTGCGCCGGTGCTGCAGAGCCTGCAGCGCATCGCCGCGCAGCTGCCGCATGCCTCGGTGTGGGATCCGTTGCCGCTGCTGTGCGACGCGCAGCGCTGCAGCGGCAGCCGCGACGGGCGCCCGCTGTTCTTCGATGCCGATCACCTCAGCGGCTACGGCAACCGGGTGCTGCTGCCGGGCTTCACATCGCACATTGCGGCGATCCAGGCACACTCGCCGCCGGCGCCTTGAGGCGCAGCCCTCCGCTCCCGCATCGCAAGGAGTTCGCGCATGCCTGTTCTGCCTTTTCTCGCGCCGCCGCGATCGCGGGCGGTGCTGTCGTTCGTCGCCGCCTGCCATGGCCGCCGGTGGCAGTTGCGCCGCCGCGGCGATGCGCTGCTGCGCGGGGCGCTGCTGCTGGCGGCCACTACCGGCACTGCCGGCGTGGCCTGCGCCGAGGACGCGCCGGCGTTCGACCGGCCTGGTATCGGCTTCGCCTCGACCACCCTGCAGCGTGGACAGTTGGCCTGGGAGCAGGCGTTCTTCGATGGCAGCTACGACCGCGACGGCGACGTGCGCAGCACCGAATACGTCGCCAACAGCCGGCTGCGGTTCGGCCTGAGCGCACGCACCGAGTTGCAGCTGGCGATCGACAGCCAGGTGTGGCAGCGCGTGCGCGGCGGCGGGCAGGACCAGCGCGGGCACAGTGGCGGCGACGCCAGCATCGGCTTGAAGCAGGCATTGCCCAGCGCCAGCGACCGCGTCAGCTGGGCCTTGCTCGGCAGCGCCAGCCTGCCGGTCGGGCGCGCGCCGTACGGCGATGCCGGCCACCGCTACGACCTGGGCGTGAGCGCCGGCTGGGACCTGCCGGATGGGCGTAGCCTGGCGCTGTACGGCAATGTCAGCGACAGCGAGGACGGCTCCGGCTGGAGCGTCTCGCCGAGCTACACCTTCTACGCCGGCGACACGCTGAGCGCCTACGTCGAGGCCGGCATCGGCGGCGGCGAGGACGAGATGCGCGCGCTTGGCAGCGGCGTCACCTGGCTGTTCGCCAACCGCGTGCAACTGGATCTGTCGGTGCTGCGCGGCCTGTCGTCGCAGACCCCGGACTGGCAGGGCGGCCTCGGCATTTCGGTGCTACTGCGCTGAGGTCCATGGTGCGGTGATGGCGTGAATCGCTCCTCCGCGCAACCAAGGGCCTGCACGGTTCCACCCAGGCGCCTTGGATGGCGGGACAGGCATGCGTGAGCGAGTCCCTGCCGGCAAGGAGTTTCAATCCACACGCCCGTGATGACGTGACGAGGGAACGCTCTTAGAACGGGTGCCGTCTATCGTCGTTTCAATCCACGCGTCCGCGAGGGCGCGACCGACACCTGGTACTTGTCATAGCTGTCCCGCACGGGGTTTCAATCCACGCGCCCGTGAGGGCGCGGCACGGCAATCGGCATGTAGCACCACGTCGGCCAGTCGTTTCAATCCACGCGCCCGTAAGGGCGCGACCCATCACGAGCAGGGCGAACAGCACGCCGGCGCAGTTTCAATCCACGCGCCCGTGAGGGCGCGACACAGTAGCGCGGCCAATTCCCCTCAACGGCGTTGCGGTTTCAATCCACGCGCCCGTGAGGGCGCGACGGGCTCGACTCCGCGACGCAGATGCCCGCCGACATGTTTCAATCCACGCGCCCGTGAGGGCGCGACCGTCGCGCACCCAAATCGGCGTGCTGGAGAGCGCGTTTCAATCCACGCGCCCGTGAGGGCGCGACACGGCAAAAGCCGCAGAAATTCATGCAGTTGCGATGTTTCAATCCACGCGCCCGTGAGGGCGCGACCCCGCCACCGCTTCCATCACCTACCTGAAACTGGAGTTTCAATCCACGCGCCCGTGAGGGCGCGACTGATGAGCATCGACTGCACGGGGATCATGAAGGGGTTTCAATCCACGCGCCCGTGAGGGCGCGACACGCCCCGGCCGAAACCGGCGTGGCCTGGGCCGTGTTTCAATCCACGCGCCCGTGAGGGCGCGACATCACCTGACCTACTTAGACGGGGTAGCTAAGGCGTTTCAATCCACGCGCCCGTGAGGGCGCGACACGCGAAGGATTGCAGCACGACATCATTGCGCCAGTTTCAATCCACGCGCCCGTGAGGGCGCGACCGGGGCGAACATGCACGCATCAACCTTCAACAGGGTTTCAATCCACGCGCCCGTGAGGGCGCGACAAAGTGGCGCAGAGCGGGCAGGGCAGCGCAGATAGGTTTCAATCCACGCGCCCGTGAGGGCGCGACCGACGACGGCCGCCGCATCCGCCGCGCCTTCGTGGTTTCAATCCACGCGCCCGTGAGGGCGCGACGATGTCGGCGCTGCGCTTCTCGCGCTTGGACAAGCGGTTTCAATCCACGCGCCCGTGAGGGCGCGACGGCATTGCCGCGATGGCCGACAACTGGCCGGCTGTGTTTCAATCCACGCGCCCGTGAGGGCGCGACATCCAGGCGGATCGGGAGGCGCCGGCTTCTGCGGGTTTCAATCCACGCGCCCGTGAGGGCGCGACAGTCCACCAGCACCCGCGGGTGATCCGCGTAGCTGCGGTTTCAATCCACGCGCCCGTGAGGGCGCGACCAACCGCTTCAAGCGGTACATGGGCATGGACGAGTTTCAATCCACGCGCCCGTGAGGGCGCGACTCCAGGCGCGGACCTCGTCAGCGGCATCACGGTCGAGTTTCAATCCACGCGCCCGTGAGGGCGCGACAGGTGATGTCGATCTGAGACGCCACGCAGTGCAGGTTTCAATCCACGCGCCCGTGAGGGCGCGACCGACGTGGTAGCCTCCGCGCCGGGTCCGGTGCCGGTTTCAATCCACGCGCCCGTGAGGGCGCGACAGCCCTCAGCATAACTGCCGGCCGGGACTAAGGAAAAAGTGCCGATTTCGCGAAACGGGCGTGCGGCGACGTGCAGCGGGCGGGGCTGCCTTGCCCGGTTTCACGCTGCCCAGGCATTTCGCTTTTTCGATCAAGTGCTTATCGGGATTCGCGAACCGGCCGGTAAAACCCCGGGCGCTTCCGGTTCGCGCCGACGGCGCACGTCCTTGCTCCGCCATCCGAACCCGGTGTGCCGATCAGAGCCAGGCGCTCAGTCGCTGACGGCGCGCCCGTCGTTGGGCGGCAACACCTCGGGCACGTGCGTGTCGTATTGGTACAGCACTTCCGCGAAACCATGGCGCGGCTGCCAGCCCAGTGCGTCCAGCGCCCGTTGCGGCGAATAGACGCGATCGATCCGTTCCGGCAGTGCCCAGGCGCGTTGCGCGAACGCCGCCACCAGTGTCGGCGCGCGGCGGTGCAGGATCGCCGGTGCCGCGGTGTGCAGCTCGGCGCAATCTTCGCGCAGGAACGGGGTGGCGCCGGAAATCACGAACGTCGCGCTTGCCGACCCGGCATGCCGCAATGCCGCCGCATGGGCCTCGGCGACGTCGCGCGCGTCGATGCCGCGATGCAGGCGGAATGCCGCCATCACGTTGACCGGTTCCGGGAAGCAGCGCGACATGCGCAGGATGCGCACGCTCGGACCGCCCTGGTCGGCCGCTTCGCGCAGCAGCGCCTCGGCCTCCAGCTTGGTGTGGTGGTAGATGGTCTGCGGCTGCGGCGCCAGCGTCTCGTCGACCCAGCCGGCGCTGCCGTCGGGAGTGGTTGCGTCGCCATACAGCGCGGTGGTGCTGGTGAACACGATGCGGCGCGCGCCGGCCGCCGCCGCGGCGTCCAGGACGCGGCGCGTGCCGTCGACATTGACCTGGCGGAAGCGCGCCGCCGGCACATGCGCGACGTGCGGGGCATGCAGCGCGGCCGTGTGGATCACGGCGTCCACGCCCTGCAGTGCGCGCGCCAGCAGTGCGGCATCGTCGAGGTCGCCGACCCAGTCGGCGGTGGAGCAGGGCGTCCGGTCGAGGCCGCTGACGCGGTGCGCGCGCGCGAGCCGGATATGGATCGCGCGGCCGACCCGGCCGGCACTGCCGGTGACCACGATCTTCAATGGGGACGGTGTGGACATGGGCATCGGCGCTGCACTCGAAGGCGCGTGGGGCGGCACAGGCGCTATGGGAGCGCCTGCGGTCGGCGTGGGTTCACTCCGGATCGTAGTCCAGGTTCGAGGCCAGCCAGCGTTCGGCCTGTTGCAGCGAGACGCCCTTGCGCCGGGCGTAGTCGGCGAGTTGGTCCTTGCCCAGCCGGCCGACCACGAAGTACTGGCTCTGCGGGTGGCTGAAGTAGTAGCCGGACACCGCGGCGGTCGGCAGCATCGCGAAGCTCTCGGTGAGCGACATGCCGGCATTGCGACCGGCGTCGAGCAGGGCGAACAGGGTCTGCTTCTCGCTGTGGTCGGGGCAGGCCGGATAGCCGGGCGCGGGACGGATGCCGCGATAGCGCTCGGCGATCAGCGCCTCGTTGTCCAGTGCCTCGTCGTCGGCGTAACCCCAGAACTCGGTGCGCACGCGCTGGTGCAGGCGTTCGGCCAGCGCCTCGGCCAGGCGGTCGGCCAGGGCCTTGAGCAGGATCGCGTTGTAGTCGTCGTGCGCGGCCTCGAAGCGCGCCACGTGCGGTTCGATGCCGATGCCGGCGGTGACCGCGAAGGCACCGATCCAGTCCTGCCTGCCGCTGTCGTGCGGGGCGATGAAGTCGGCCAGGCAGAAGTCCGGGCGCTCGGCGGGCTTGTCGACCTGTTGTCGCAAAAAGTGCAGGGAATGGGGAATGGAGAATCGGGAATGGTCGAGCGGCGCGGTCGCGCCTGACGATTCCCCATTCCCGTTTCCCGATTCCCGGTCCGTCAGGACGACAACATCGTCGCCCACCGACTGCGCCGGCCACAGCCCGAACACGGCCTTGGCGGTCAGCCATTTCTCCTCCACGATCCGCTGCAGCATCGCCCGCGCGTCCTGGTACAGCTCGCTGGCCTGCTGCCCGACGATCTCGTCGGTGAGGATCGCCGGGAACTTGCCGGCCAGTTCCCAGGCCTGGAAGAACGGGGTCCAGTCGATCAGCGGGACCAGGTCGTCCAGCGGGTAGTCGTCGAACACGTGCAGGCCGGGCTGCCTGGGCGCCGGCGGGGTGTAGGCGTCCCAGCCGCCGTCGAAGCGTTGCCCGCGCGCGTGCGCGAGCGAGACCAGGCGCTTGGCGTCGCCGCGGTTCTTGTGGCGCTGGCGGATCTCGGCGTAGTCGGCGTCGTTGGCGGCCACGAAGGCCGCGCGCAGTTCGCGCGAGATCAGCGATTGCGCCACGCCCACCGCGCGCGAGGCGTCCTTGACCCACACCGTCGGCGCCGCGTAATGCGGGTCGATCTTCAGCGCGGTGTGCGCGCGCGAGGTGGTGGCGCCGCCGATCAGCAGCGGCATCGAGAAGCCCTGCCGCTGCATCTCGCGGGCGACGTGGGTCATCTCTTCCAGCGACGGGGTGATCAGCCCCGACAGGCCGATGATGTCGGCGTTCTCGGCGCGGGCGCGGTCGAGGATGGTCTGGGTCGGCACCATCACCCCCAGGTCGATCACGTCGAAGTTGTTGCAGGCCAGGACCACGCCGACGATGTTCTTGCCGATGTCGTGCACGTCGCCCTTGACCGTGGCCATGACGATCTTGCCGTTGGACTTGCCGGTGTCGCCGCTGCGCAGCTTCTCCGCCTCGATGTAGGGCAGCAGGTAGGCCACTGCCTTCTTCATCACCCGCGCCGACTTCACCACCTGCGGCAGGAACATCTTGCCGGCGCCGAACAGGTCGCCGACCACGTTCATGCCGTCCATCAGCGGGCCTTCGATCACGTCCAGCGGCCGCGCGGCCTGCTGCCGCGCCTCTTCCGTATCGACCTCGACGAACTCGTCGATGCCATGCACCAGCGCATGGCTCAAGCGCTCGCGTACCGTCTTCTCGCGCCACGCCAGCTTTTCCCGGTTCCCGATTCCCGCATCCCGATTCCCGGCCTTTTTGTAACGTTCGGCGATCTCCAGCAGGCGTTCGGTGGCGTCGCGGCGGCGGTTGAGGATCACGTCCTCCACGCGCTCGCGCAGCTCCGGGTCCAGTTCGTCGTAGATCGGCATGCCGCCAGCGTTGACGATGCCCATGTCCATGCCCGCGGCGATGGCGTGGTACAGGAACACCGAGTGGATCGCCTGGCGCACGGTCTCGTTGCCGCGGAACGAGAACGACACGTTGGACACGCCGCCGGAGACGTGGCAATGCGGCAGGGTGCGTTTGATCTCGCGGGTGGCCTCGATGAAGTCGACCGCGTAGTTGTCGTGCTCCTCGATGCCGGTGGCCACGGCGAAGATGTTCGGATCGAAGATGATGTCTTCCGGCGGGAACCCGACCTGCTCGG
The DNA here is from genome assembly GCF_009192895.1 of Xanthomonas sp. LMG 12460. Lineage (NCBI taxonomy): Bacteria > Pseudomonadati > Pseudomonadota > Gammaproteobacteria > Lysobacterales > Lysobacteraceae > Xanthomonas > Xanthomonas sp. LMG 12460. The sequence goes on from NZ_NKUH01000065.1 coordinate 24,026, forward strand.
TGAGGATGCGGTAGGCGCGGGTGCAGATCTCCACCTTGCGCGCGCAGGTGTCGGCCTGGCCGACCTCGTCGAAGGCCATCACCACCGCCGCGGCGCCGTAGCGCAGCACCTTGCGCGCGTGCTCGACGAACGGCGCCTCGCCTTCCTTGAGCGAGATCGAGTTGACCACGCTCTTGCCCTGCAGGCACTTCAGCCCGGCCTCGATCACGCTCCACTTGGAGGAGTCGACCATCACCGGGATGCGTGCGATGTCCGGCTCGGACATGATCAGGTTGAGAAAGCGCACCATCGCCTTCTCCGAGTCGATCAGACCCTCGTCCATGTTGACGTCGAGGATCTGCGCGCCGTTGGCGACCTGCTGGCGCGCCACCTCCACCGCCTCCTCGTAACGCTCTTCCTTGATCAGCTTGCGGAACTGCGCGCTGCCGGTGACGTTGGTGCGCTCGCCGACATTGACGAACAGCAGGTCCGGGGTCAGCAGCAACGGCTCCAGGCCGGACAGGCGGGTGTGGCGGGCGGAGGACATGGTCAGCGTTCCGAAAACGGGGAGGTGCCGGCGCACGCGCAGGCGGCAGCGTGCCCGCGCAGGACTGCGCGGGCGGGGGCGGCGGGCGTGCGCGCGACGGACATCAGGCGGCCTGCGCCGGCGCCGCCAGCGGCACGCGCGGCGGCAGCCCGCGCACGGCCTCGGCGATGGCGCGGATGTGCGCCGGGGTGGTGCCGCAGCAGCCGCCGACCAGGTTCAGCAACCCGGACTCGGCGAACTCGCGCAGCGTCGCCGCCATTTCCTCGGGGGTCTCGTCGTACTCGCCGAAGGCATTGGGCAGGCCGGCATTGGGATGCGCGCTGACGTAGCCATCGGCGATCCGCGCCAGGGTCTCCACGTGCGGGCGCAGGTCCTTGGCGCCGAGCGCGCAGTTCAATCCGACCGACAGCGGCCGCCCGTGCGCGACCGAGGCATAGAACGCTTCGGCGGTCTGCCCGGACAGGGTGCGGCCGGAGGCATCGGTGATGGTGCCGGAGATCATCACCGGCAGGCGCCCGCCGCGCGCGTCGAACACCTCCTCGATCGCGTACAGCGCGGCCTTGGCGTTGAGCGTGTCGAAGATGGTCTCGACCATCAGCGTGTCGGCGCCGCCGTCGATCAGGCCGTCGATGGCCTCGCGGTAGGTGGCGCGCAGTTCGTCGAAGCTGGTGTTGCGGAAGCCGGGGTCGTTGACGTCCGGGCTGATCGAGGCGGTGCGGCTGGTCGGGCCGAGCACGCCGATCACGAACCGCGGCTTGTCCGGCGTCAGCGCTTCGACCGCGTCGCAGCAGGCACGCGCGACCTGCGCGCCGGCCTTGTTGAGTTCGTAGACCAGGTGTTCCAGGTGGTAGTCGGCCTGGCTGATCGACGTCGCGTTGAAGGTATTGGTCTCGAGCAGGTCGGCGCCGGCATCGAGGTAGGCGCGGTGGATCTCGGCGATCACCTCCGGCCGGGTCAGCAGCAGCAGGTCGTTGTTGCCCTTCAGGTCGTGGCCCTGCGGCGCGTGGTCGCAGCCAGGGCCGTGCACGTGCCCGGCCTGCGCGTCGTAGCCCTCGGCGAAGCGCTCGCCGCGATAGTCGGCCTCCTGCAGCCCATGGCGCTGGATCATCGTGCCCATCGCTCCATCGATGATCAGGATGCGTTCGGACAGGGCCTGCAGCAGTTTTTGCGTGCGCTCTGAGTTTAGCCAGTGCAGGCCCGGGATTGGGGATTGGGCATTGGGGATTGGTGAAACAGCCGCGCGACTCATGCTCCTGCCTCCGCCTTGGCTTTTGCCTTCTCCAATCCCGATTCCCCACTCCCGATTCCCGGCTTCCCCGCAATCAACGAAATCACTTCGAAGTGCGGCGGGCGCTTCTCGCGGGTCACAGTTTCCAGGCTGGAGACTTCGAGCCCGGCCTTGCCGACGAACTTGCGCAGTTCCTTGGCCGAAAAGCCGAGGTTGACGTGGCCGTAGGCCTGCACCGCGGCCTTGTGCTCGTGGCGTGCCAGGCTGCACAGCAGCAGGCGGCCGCCCGGCCGCAGCACCCGCGCCGATTCGCAGACCGCCTGCGCCGGCTTGGTCGCATAGGTCAGGGCATGCATCATCACCACCAGGTCGAAGCTGGCATCGGCGAAGGGCAGGGCATGCATGTCGCCCTCGCGCACCTCCACGTTGCCGAGCCGGCGCAGGCGTTCGCTGGCCGCGGCCACCACCCGTGCGCTGGTGTCGATGCAGACGTAGCGGCGTGCGTGCGGCGCCACCAGTTCGGCCAGCACGCCGTCGCCGGAGGCGATGTCGAGCACGTCGCCGGTTTCCAGCAGCGGCAGGGCGGTGCGCGCCAGCGCTTCCCAGGTGCGGCCCGGCGAATAGTGGCGCTCCATGTCGCCGGCCACCGAGTCGGCCCAGTTCTGGTCGGCGGCGCGGTTGGCCAGCACCGCGGCCACGCGCTCGGCGTCCTGGCGCAGCAGCGGGTCGTCGCTGCCGGTGCTCAGCGCCAGCCACAGCGCGCGCTGCGCGGGGTCCAGCAGGGTCTCGTCGAAGCGATAATAGGCCGACACGCCGGCGCGGCGGTCGCGCACCAGCCCGGCCTCCTTGAGCTTGGCCAGGTGGGTCGAGACCCGCGGCTGCGCCAGGCGGGTGATGGCCGACAACTCGGCCACAGTCAGCTCCTCCTGTTCCAGCAGTGCCAGCAGGCGCACGCGGGTGGCGTCGGCGAAGACCTTCAGCCGGGACGACCAGTCCTCCAGATCCATAAATATCTTCCTATCGCGATATAGAGATATTTTGGTCCGGGCGGCGGTTCCGGTCAAGTTGCACACGCCGGCGTATGGTCGGCACGGCTACAATGGCCGGACCAATATGCCCGGGAGGGGTTCGACGTGGATTTCAGCTTTACCGAAGAGCAATTGATGATCCAGGACGTGGCGCGGCGCATCGCCCAGGAGCGCATCGCCCCCAGCGCCGAGCACCACGACCGTGCCGGCGAATTCCCGCTGGAGAACATCCGCCTGCTGGGCGAGAACGGGCTGATGGGCATCGAGGTGCCGGAAGAGTACGGCGGCGCCGGCATGGACCCGATCGCCTATGTGCTGGCGATGGTCGAGATCGCCGCCGGCGATGCGGCGCATTCGACCATCATGTCGGTCAACAACTCGCTGTTCTGCGCCGGCATCCTCAAGAACGGCAACGAGGAACAGAAGCAAAAGTATGTGCGCGCCATCGCCGAAGGCCGCGAGATCGGCGCCTTCGCGCTGACCGAGCCGCAGTCCGGCTCCGACGCCACCGCGATGCGGTGCCGCGCGGTGCGCCAGGACGACGGCAGCTTCGTCATCAACGGCAAGAAGAGCTGGATCACCTCCGGCCCGGTCGCCAAGTACATCGTGCTGTTCGCGATGAGCGAGCCGGACAAGGGCGCGCGCGGCATCACCGCCTTCGTGGTCGACACCGACAAGCCCGGCTTCCACCGCGGCAAGACCGAGCCCAAGCTGGGCATCCGCGCCTCGGCCACCTGCGAGATCGAGTTCCAGGACTACGTGGCCAGCGCCGACGAGGTGCTGGGCACGCCGGGCGAGGGCTTCAAGATCGCGATGAGCGTGCTCGACGCCGGCCGCATCGGCATCGCCTCGCAGGCGATCGGCCTGGCCCGCGCCGCCTACGAAGCCACCCTGGAGTACGTGAAGGAGCGCAAGGCGTTCGGTTCGCCGATCGGCGCGTTCCAGATGACCCAGGCCAAGATCGCCGACATGAAGTGCAAGCTGGACGCGGCGCTGCTGCTGACCTTGCGCGCGGCCTGGCTGAAGGGGCAGGGCCAGCGCTTCACCACCGAGGCTTCGGTGGCCAAGCTGACCGCCTCCGAGGCGGCGATGTGGATCACCCACCAGGCGGTGCAGATCCACGGCGGCATGGGCTATTCCAAGGAGATGCCGCTGGAGCGCTACTTCCGCGATGCGAAGATCACCGAGATCTACGAGGGTACCAGCGAGATCCAGCGCCTGGTGATCGCGCGTAACGAGACGGGGTCCCGGGTCCCGGCTTTACCGGTCAGGTTGATGCCGCGCCAGGCCGGCTTCCTGCATCTGCGTGAACTCCTTCGACGGCTCGTCCAGCTTGGCGTAACTCATCCGCCGCCCTCTAACGATA
>NZ_NKUH01000066.1:0-55940 GCF_009192895.1 Xanthomonas sp. LMG 12460
CGTCCGAGTGAGCCGCCCATTGTAGCGGACTTTTTGTTTCCGTCAACACCTCATTTCGAGGCGGTTGACGCTGGTTCGTCTTCAAACCCGAGGGCTTTTCGCCGAACCGAGCCGCCCATCATAGCGGCTTTTTTCTTGCCGTCAACACCTTTTTGATCAGGTGGTTGACGCCGCTTCTTCGTCCAAACCCGAAGGCTTTTCCTCGAAGCGAGCCGGCCATATTAGCCGACTTTTTCACTTCGTCAACACCTTTTTGAAGAGGTTTTTGACGCCCTTGCCGCGTTGCCGTGAAGGCGTTGCGTCAGGGGAGGGAAAGTATGGCCCCAAATCGGGCGCTTGGGAAGAGGGCGTGAAAACTTTTTTCACTCTCCCGTCGCGGGAGCCCTGTCAGCCCCACCTGCCTTACCGCGCACGCTATTCGGTGAGCGCTGCTTCGCGGCCACTCCCTATATATAGAGAGCAGGCAGCGCCGCACCACCGTCGCCCGATTGCCTGCGCGGCAACCGGGCGGACGATCTCATGCCGCGATGAGCTGTACCCGGGCGAACGTCCGCTTGCCGACCTGCAGGACGCCCTCGAAGCCAGGCGCGAAACTCTGTTGCGGATCTTCCACCACCTCGCCAGCCACGCGCACCGCCCGCTCCTTGAGCTTGCGGCTTGCCTCGGAGTTGCTGGCGGTCAGCCCCGCAGCGGTAAGCAGCGCGGCGATCCGCAGGCCTTCCGCCGGCACGGCGACCTGCTGCAGCGGCAAGGCGCTGGTGTCGCCCTGCCCGGTCACCACGGCGTGCCAGCCGACGATGGCCTGCTCGGCGGCGGCGGCATCGTGGAAGCGGGTGGTCAATTCGCGCGCCAGGCGCAACTTCACTTCACGCGGATGCAGACTGCCGGCCTGCACCTGCTGGCGCAGCGCCTGCGCTTCGTTCACGCCGATATCGAAGGACAGCAGTTCGATCCAGCGCCACATCAGCTCGTCGCCGATCTTCATGGTCTTGGTGACGATGTCGATCGCCGGTTCGCTGATGCCGATGTAGTTGCCCAGCGACTTGGACATCTTGTTGACCCCGTCCAGGCCCTCCAGCAGCGGCATGGTCAGCACGATCTGCGCCGGCTGCCCGTAGTGCTCCTGCAGGCCGCGGCCCATCAGCAGGTTGAACTTCTGGTCGGTGCCGCCCAGCTCGACGTCGGCCTTCAGCGCCACCGAGTCGTAGCCCTGCACCAGCGGGTACAGGAACTCGTGGATGGCAATGGACTGCTGCGCCGCGTAGCGCTTGGCGAAGTCGTCGCGCTCGAGCATGCGCGCCACGGTGTGCTGGCCGGCCAGCCGGATCATGTCGGCCGCGCTCATCTGCCCGAACCATTCGGAGTTGAAGCGGACCTCGGTGCGCTCCCGGTCCAGCACCTTGAACACCTGCTCCTCGTAGGTGCGGGCGTTGGCCAGCACGTCCTCGCGGGTCAGCGGCTTGCGGGTGACGTTCTTGCCGGTGGGGTCGCCGATCATCCCGGTGAAGTCGCCGATCAGGAAGATCACCTGGTGTCCCAGGTCCTGGAACTGGCGCATCTTGTTCAACAGCACGGTGTGACCGATGTGCAGGTCCGGCGCGGTGGGATCGAAGCCGGCCTTGATCCGCAGCGGGCGGCCGCTGCGCAGGCGGGCCTCCAGTTCTTCACGCTTGAGGATTTCGTCGGCACCGCGGCCGATCAGGACAAGGGACTCTTCGATCGTGGACAAAACAGTAACTCCGGCGAATGGCGTCAACAAACGTGAATGGCGTTAAGAGCGAGTTAACCGTGCAGCCAGGTGAAAATTCGAGCCGGCTCAATGGTTTGACGCGCTGTGGAACGATGTTTATGGTAGCCGAGTTTTGAGCTCGCGCTTCGGGCTCGTGAGGAAGCCTTGATGCCCAACAGTGATCAGGAACGCGCGCGCCGGCAGCGGTTCCAGCAACGCCTTCACGTTCTCCACGACACTGCGCTGCATCGCAAGTTGAAGGAACATCTTCCCGCCGGCCGCTGGACGCGCCGCCACTGGATCCACGCCAGCCTGTTCGCCACCATCGGCGCGATGGTCGCCACGATCGTCCCGGGCTTTTCCAACGCCATCGACGTGCCGCTGCAGACCACGCAGGCGACGCTGGCGCTGCCGTTGCCGCCGATCTCGCTGGCGCAGCAACAGCAGGCGGCGATCACCGACAACTGGCAGGTGGTGCGGATCGAGTCCGGGCAGACCCTGGGCTCGGTGTTCGAGAAGCTCGGCATCCCCGCCACGGTGATGCAACGGGTGCTGGACCATCCGGGCACCCATGACGCGCTGACCAAGCTGCGTCCAGGCGCCGAGATCGGCTTCGACCTGGCGACGACGGGCGATCTGCGCGCTCTGCGCTTCGACCGCGATGCCACCCACCGGGTGGAACTGTCGCTGCTGGACGACGACATCAAGGAAAAGGTGATCGAGCGCGAGACCAGCACGCACACCGTGGTCACCAGCGGCGAAATCACCAGCTCGCTGTACGTGGCCGCACGCAAGGCCGGGCTGTCGCCGTCGGCGATCGCGACGATGACCGACGAGATCTTCAAGTACGACATCGACTTCGACAAGGACCTGCAGCCGGGCGACCGCTTCAGCGTGGTCATGGACGAGACCTGGCGCGAAGGCGAGCGCATCGACACCAGCAAGATCCTGGCGGCGACCTTCACCACCCGCGGCAAGACCTACAGCGGCTTCCGCTTCGAGCGCGGCGGCAAGCCGGCCGAATATTTCGACGTGACCGGGCGGCCGCTGAAGAAGAGCTTCATCCGCATGCCGGTGTCCTACAGCCGCATCAGCTCCACTTTCGGCGCGCGCAAGCACCCGGTGCTGGGCACCATGCGCATGCACAAGGGCATCGACTACGCGGCGCCGACCGGCACCCCGATCATGGCCGCCGGCGACGCGCGGGTGCAGTTCGTCGGCACCCAGCGCGGCTACGGCAACGTCGTCATCCTGGATCACGGCAAGGGCTACAGCACGCTGTACGGACACATGTCGCGCTTCGGCGGGATCAAGGCCGGCCAGCGCATCAACCAGGGCACGGTGATCGGCTACGTCGGCATGACCGGCATGGCCACCGGTCCGCACCTGCACTACGAATTCCGCGTGGACGGGGTGCAGCGCAATCCGGCCTCGGTGACGATGCCGCCGCCGACCCCGCTGGCCGGCGCCGAACTGGCCGCGTTCCGTGCGCAGACCTCGCCGGCGCTGGCACGCATCCAGCGCGTGGAGAAGCTGATCTACGCCGATGCCGGCGAGCCGGGGGCGAAGAAGAAGAAGGTCGTCGCCTCGTCCAAGGCCGCCACGTCGCACGACGCCGGCTGAGCACCGGCAGCCGGTTTCGCCGCGCCGCGCATTGACGGGCGGCGGCGCCTGGCCCACGCTGCGGCGCCGACCGCCGCCTGGTGTCTTGCATGCCCTCGCCTTCCGCCGTTCCCGACGACGCCCTGTTCCTGGGCCTGATGTCCGGCACCAGCGCCGACGGCATCGATGCCGCGCTGGTGCGCTTCGACCACGCTGGACGCCCGCAGCTGCAGCTGGGCCGCACCTATGCGTGGGCGCTGCAGCAGCGCGCGGCGCTGATCGCGCTGGGCGAAGGCGGCGACATCGCCTCGCTGGACGCGCTGGGCCAGCTTGATGCCGAGGTCGCGATCGCCTTCGCCGAGGCGGCGCTGCGCCTGCTCGACGACGCCGGGGTGGCGCCGGCCGCGGTCCGCGCGATCGGGTCGCACGGGCAGACCGTGCGCCACCGCCCGCTGGCCGACCCCGCCTTCACCTGGCAGCTCGGCGACGGCAACCGCATCGCCGAACTGACCGGCATCGCCACGGTCTGCGACTTCCGCCGCCGCGACGTCGCCGCCGGCGGCCATGGCGCACCACTGATGCCGGCCTTCCATGCGGCGATGCTGGGGGCGGCGCACGAGGACCGGGCCGTGCTCAACCTCGGCGGCATCGGCAACCTGACCTTGCTGCCGGCCCACGGCGCGGTGCGCGGGTTCGACACCGGCCCGGCCAACGCGCTGCTCGATGCCTGGTGCCAACGCCATCGCGGCCAGCCCTACGATGCGGGCGGCGCGTTCGCCGCCAGCGGCGCGGTCGACGCCGACCTGTTGCAGCGCTTGCTGGCCGATCCCTGGTTCGCGCTGCCGCCGCCCAAGAGCACCGGGCGCGAGCAGTTCCACCTGCGCTGGCTGGAGGCCTGCCTGGACACCCCGGCGCCGGCGCCGGCCGCGGTGCAGGCGACGCTGCTGGAACTGACCGCGGCCACCGTCGCCGACGCGCTGCTGGCGCGGCAGCCGGCGACCCGGCAGTTGCTGGTGTGCGGCGGCGGCGTGCACAACCCGCTGTTGCTGGCGCGGCTGCAGGCGCGCTTGCCGGGGGTGCAGGTGCACTCGACCCAGGCACAGGGCCTGGACCCGGACTACATCGAAGCGATGGGCTTCGCCTGGCTGGCCCGGCAGACCCTGGCCGGGCTGCCGGGCAACCTGCCGTCGGTCAGCGGCGCGCGCGGGCCGCGCATCCTCGGCGCGATCCACCCCGCGTAAGCGAGGCGTCGGGATTCAGAAGCCGCTGCCGGCCGGCAGCGCGCGCAAGGCCGCGATCGCCTCCGAGAGCGCATCCACCTCGCGGTGCTCGAACCCGCTGCGCACGTCGTGCTCGCTGGAGAACAGGCCCTGCTCGATCAGCGCCAGCACCGCCTGGCGCTGGGTCCAGCCGCGCGCGACGGCGATGCGGCGAATGCGTTCGAGCAGGAACGGGTCGATATCGCGCAACACAAGGTCGCTCATGCGGACTCCCGGGCGGCGGCGCACGCGTGCGCCGTTGCCCATCATCCCCGTCCGGGGACGGCCTTTCAATCGCTGGGCGGCAATGGCTGTGAGGGAGTTGCGGATACGCGCCTCGTACACACGCGGCTGCTATGGCCGAGAAACCCAGCGGTCAGGGTGTTTTCTGCCAGGCATCTCCCCTCATTCGTGGCTCACGCCAGATGAGCCAGATGATCATCGGTAACGCAAGGATGCCAATCGCAGCGGTATAGACAAAGAACGGAGGATAGCCCCAGGCGTCCACGATCTTGCCCCATTGACTGGCGATCGACTTGGCGGGAAGGCTCCACAGGGTTCCGAACAGAGCGTATTGCGTCGCCGTGTAGTTCGGACTGGTCAGCGATGACATGTAAGCGATGAAGGCCGTCCCGGCGATACCGTTGGCCACGTTGTCGGCGCTGATCGCAGTCGCCAGCCAGGCGATCCCAGGGTGGATGCTGGCGATATGCGCGTAGATCAGGTTGGCGCCACTAAGCAGGACCAATCCGATCAGCAACGTCCGCGCTATGCCGTAACGACGGACCAGGATGCCTGCCAGAAAAGCGCCGACGATCGTCATGAGGATCCCATAGACCTTGGAGACCAATGCGATCTGTTCCAGCGTAAACCCCATGTCCAGATAGAACGTATTGGCCGCAACGCCCATCGTGGTGTAGTTGAGTCGGTAGGTGATCACCAGGGAAAGGGACAAGATGCCCACCTTCCAGCCCATCCGCGCGAAGAAATCGACGAACGGGCAGATCACGGCACCGATGCACCAAGCAACCGTCGCTCTGATCCACGCCGGCCAACGCTGCGCGCGCGTGCGGAACGCCTCCACCATGGGTTCGACCGGACGTATTGGACCGCTGGTGCCCGTCATGGGTTCGGCAATGCAGAGCGTCGTGACAAGACCGACCAATCCGCAGACCGCCATGATCAGGTAGGACGCCTTCCAGCCCAGTTCTGCCGCCAAGGTCAGGGCACCGGCGCCGGTACAGATCAGCGCCAACTGGTAGCCAGCCTGATAGGCGGCGACCATCGCGCCTTGCGTATCGGCCTGAGCCGCCTCGATTCGATAGGCGTCCACGACAATGTCCTGGGTTGCCGCGGCGAAAGCAGTGCAGACGGCAAGCAATGCCACCGCGCGCGCGTCCAGCGCGGGATTGGCCAGCGCGAGTGCGACCAGGCCGGCAACGACGCCGATCTGTGCAACCAGCATCCAGCTACGCCGCCGACCAAGTCGCGAGAGAACCGGGATCGGCAGACGGTCCACGATCGGCGACCAGAAGTACTTCAACGAGTACGCCAGCCCGACCAGACTGAAGTAGCCGATGGTGGTCCGGTCGATGCCGGCCTGGCGCAGACGCGCCGACAGCGTGGTCAGCACCAATGCGAACGGCAGCCCCGAGGAAAATCCCAGAAACAGCATCGCCCGCACCCGCGGGTTGGCGTATACGTCCAGCGACCGCCACCAAGCGCCCAGTGCTCCGATCACGTGCGGTAGTCCACCGTGAACGGCGCGTGGTCGGAGAAGCGCTGCGCGGTATAGATCGAACAGCCCTGCAGGCGCTCGCGCAGGGTCGGGGTGACGAACTGGTAGTCGATGCGCCAACCGACGTCGTTGGCGCGTGCCGCGCCGCGGTTGCTCCACCAAGTGTAGTCCTGGCCGTCCGGATGCAGCGCGCGGTAGGCGTCGACCCAGCCGCGGCCGCTGGCCGCATCGGCCTCGTCGGCGCGGTCGGCGCACAGGCCGTTGAGCCAGTCGCGCTCGGCCGGCAGGCAGCCGGAGTTCTTCTGGTTCGACTTCCAGTTCTTGATGTCCAGCGCCGAGCGCACGATGTTCCAGTCGCCGCACAGCACGTAGTCGCGGCCGCTGTGCAGCCACTCCACCAGGATCGGCCGCAGCCAGTCCATGACCTGGAACTTGTAGCCCTGGCGCAGTTCTCCGGAGGACCCGGAAGGAATGTAGAAGGACACCACGCTCAGGTTGCCGAAGCGCGCCTCGATGTAGCGGCCCTCCTCGTCGAACTCGGGCCAGCCCAGCGCGGTCCGCACCTCGTCCGGCTCGCGCTTGCTGTAGATGGCCACGCCGCTGTAGCCCTTCTTGATGCTGGCGTCGCGGAACCAGACCCGGTAGCCGTCCGGCAGAAACGCCGGCCCGGCCAGCTGATGCTCCTGCGCCTTGGTCTCCTGCACGCACAGCACATCCGCCTGCTGGGTGGCGAACCACTCGAAAAAGCCCTTGGTGGCGGCCGACCGCAGGCCGTTGGCGTTGAAGCTGATGATGCGCATTGAGGAGCCGGGAATGGGGAAAGGGGAATAGGGAATGGTGAAAAGCATAGCGGTTGTTCCGTCTTCGCGGTCCTGCTGGGGTACGCTTTATCGATTCCCTATTCCCGTTTCCCCATTCCCGGCCCCCCAATGACCGACTACCGGCACCGTTTCCTGCAACTGGCCCTGGACGTGGAGGCGCTGCGCTTCGGCGAGTTCACGCTGAAGTCCGGACGCCTCAGCCCCTATTTCTTCAACGCCGGGCGCTTCGACTCCGGTGCCAGCATGGCGCGGCTGGCGGCGTGCTACGCCGATGCGGCCGACGCCGCCGGGCTCGACTTCGACCTGCTGTTCGGCCCTGCCTACAAGGGCATTCCGCTGGCGACGGCGGTGGCCTGCGAGTACGCGCGGCGCGGGCGCGATTTGCCGCTGGCGTTCAACCGCAAGGAAGCCAAGGCGCACGGCGAAGGCGGCAGCCTGATCGGCGCGCCGCTGGCCGGCCGCCGGGTGCTGATCGTGGACGACGTGATCACCGCCGGCACCGCGATCCGCGAGGCGCTGGGCATCATCCGCGCCGCCGGCGGCGAACCGGCCGCGATCCTGGTCGCGCTGGACCGCCAGGAGATCGCCGCCGAGGACGACCGCCGCTCGGCGGCGCAGGCAGTGGCCGCAGAAGCCGGCGTTCCTGTGGTCTCGGTCGCGCATCTGGGCGACCTGCTTGCATTCATCGACGGAAACGCAGACCTTGTCGGCTTCCGCGAACCGCTGCTGGCCTACCGGGCCCGCTACGGTTGCGCTTCGTCTGGCTGACAGCAGGGGGCTGCCACGATGCCGATCCGATCACGCACCCGCGTCCTGCCGGCCGTGTTGGCGCTGCTGGCCTTGCCGGTCGCCGCGCAACAGGCGTCGGCGCCGTCCAAGAAGCTGTACTGCTGGAACCAGGGCGGCCAACGTACCTGCAGCGATGCGTTGCCGCCGGAAGCGGTGAACCAGGCACGCGACGAGTTCAACGCCACCAGCGGCATGCGCAGCGCCGAGGTCGGGCGTGCGCTCAATGCCGAGGAACGCGCCGCGGCCGCGGCCGATGCCGCGCAGCAGCGCGCCGACCAGGCCGCGCTGGAGACGCGCAAGCGCACCGACCAGGCGATGCTGCTGTCGTACCAGACCGAGGACGAACTGCGCCGGGTGTTCGCCGAGCGCATCGGCATTGTCGACAACAACATCAACACCGCCCGCTACAACGTCGACAGCCTGCGCCAGGGTCTGATCGGCCTGCTGTCCGGCGCCGGCGCGCGCGAACTGGCCGGGCAGAGCGTGCCGGCCAAGACCGCCGACGACGTGCAGCAGCGGCACCGCGCCCTGCTGTGGCAACTGCGCATGCAGAAGAACTTCGAACAGCAGCGGCTCGGCTTGGATCAGGAAATCGAGGACGTGCTGCAGCGCTATCGCGCGGCCCGGGGCAACGGCCCGGCACAGTCCGCGACCACCGCCGGCGGCTGAGCCGTCGCACACGCCGGCGCCCGGACCAGACCGGGCGCGCGACGCCGCCTCAGAAGGTCGGCGCCAGGCCCGGCAGCATGGCCTGCAGCTGTGCGCGGAACAGCGCCTTGATCCGCTCCAGCGCCGCCGCGTTGTCGGCTTCGAAGCGCAGCACCAGCACTGGCGTGGTGTTGGAGGCGCGCACCAGGCCCCAGCCATCCGGGAAGTCGGCGCGCAGCCCGTCGATGGTCAGCAGCCGCGCGCCGGCGAACGGCGAGCCCTCCTGCTGCGCCTGGGCGACCAGCTCGGCGACCAGCGCATGCGCGTCCTGCCCGTCCACCGGCAGCTTGATCTCCGGCGTGGCCACGCTGTCGGGCAGTTCGGCCAGCACCTCCGACGGCGATTCCTCGCGCTGGGCCAGGATCTCCAGCAATCGCGCCGCCGCGTACAGGCCGTCGTCGAAGCCGTACCAGCGCTCCTTGAAGAAGAAGTGGCCGCTCATCTCGCCGGCCAGTTCGGCGTCGGTCTCGCGCATCTTCGCCTTGATCAGCGAATGCCCGGTCTTCCAGACCAGCGGGCTGCCGCCGTTGCGCAGCACGTAGTCGGACAACTTGCCGGTGCACTTGACGTCGTAGATCACCAGCGCACCGGGATTGCGTTGCAGCACGTCGGCGGCGAACAGCATCAGCAGGCGGTCCGGGTAGATCACCGTGCCTTCCTTGGTGACCACGCCGAGGCGGTCGGCGTCGCCGTCGAAGGCCACGCCGAGGTCGGCGTCGAAGCGCCGCACCGTCTGCACCAGATCCTCAAGGTTGTGCGGCTCGCTGGGATCGGGATGGTGGTTGGGGAAGGTGCCGTCGACGTCGCAATACAGCGGCACGACCTCGGCACCGATCGCTTCCAGCAGGCGCGGCGCCAGTTCGCCACCGACGCCGTTGCCGGCATCGGCCACCACCTTGAGCGGGCGGTCCAGCTGCACGTCGTCGGCGATGCGCTGGATGTAGTCGTCGCCGACATCGCGCTGCTGCAGCCGGCCCGGCTCCTCGGCCGTGGGCAGGCGGCCGGCGCTGATCCGCGCGTACAGGTCGGCGATGGCGGCGCCGGACAGGGTCTCGCCGCCGACCACGATCTTGAAGCCGTTGTAGTCGGCGGGGTTGTGGCTGCCGGTCACCGCCACGCAGCTGCCGGCGCGCAGGTGGTAGGCGGCGAAGTAGACCACCGGGGTCGGCGCCAGGCCGATGTCGGTGACATGGCAGCCGGCGCGGCGCAGGCCTTCGATCAGTGCGGCCGACAGCTCCGGCCCGGACAGGCGGCCATCGCGGCCGACCACCACCTCGTTGAGCCCCTGCTCCTGCATCACCGCGCCGATCGCCTGGCCGATCAGCGCGGCGACCTGCGGGCTGAGGTCGCGGCCGACCACGCCGCGGATGTCGTAGGCGCGGAAGATCTCCGGCGCCACCGTGAACGCCGGCACCGGCTTGGCCGGCGCGGCATCCTCGGTGGCAGACGGCGGCGGCGGGGGCAGCTCCTGGCGTTGCAGGCTCTGCTGCAGGGTGTGTTCTTCGGCCACCGCCGGGCCGGCGCGGCGCACCCGCGGCTGCGGCAGGCGCCCGCGCGCGGCCAGCAACAACAGCGCGCCCAGCACCAGGCACAGGCCGGCGACCAGCAGGCAGGGCAGTGCGCCCAGCCCCAGCGGACCGGCTTCGGTATCCGGCAGCGAGGCGACCATGCGCAGGCCGCTGTCGCCGACCGGGCGCGACATCGCGTCGGCGCGATCGTGCAGCGCATTGTCGCCGGCGGCGATCACGTCGTAGCCGCCCTGGCGCAGGGCCAGATAGCCGGTGCCCGGCACCGATGCCTGCGCGACCGGGTCGGTCAGCAGCGCCAGTGGCAGGCGCAGATACACCACTCCGGCGTTGCCGCCCAGCGAGACCGGCGCGGCCAGGCCCAGCCGCGGGCCGCCGCCGTCGCGGATCACCGCGCTGGCGAGCTTGCCGGTCATCAGGGCCTTCTCCAGCAGCGCCAGGCGGCCGTAGCCGAAGTGCGCCGCATCGGTGTAGCCAGGCTCCAGGTCGGCCGGCAGCACCTGCGCGTCCTCGGCCTGCGCCCAGTCCGCACGCAGCGCCTGGGCGGCGGCCGCGGCGTCGCCGCGGCGCAGGGCCGCCTGCACGGCCGGCTGCTGCAGACGTTCGGACAGGCGTTTGCCCACGCCCGCCAGCGCCTGCTGGGTCTGCGTCACCGCGGCATCGCGCGCCTGCTCCAGGGTGGCGGCGGCCTGCTCGGCGCGCCATTGCTCGACCCCGCTCCAGCCGAACCAGACCACCAACAGCACCAGCAGCACCGTCAGCAGAGGCGCCACCTTGCGCAAACCCTGCGGCACCGGCCGCGCTTGTGTTGCCTCGCTCATGCAGACGATCCCCTGTCAGCGCACTCCGGTATGGCCGAATCCACCCGTTCCCCTGGCGCTGTCGGCGAAAGTATCCACCACCTGCAGGGCGACACGCACGACCGGCATCACCACCAACTGCGCGATGCGGTCGCCGGGGGCGATGGTGAAGTCCTCGCGGCCGCGATTCCAGACGCTGATCAGCAGCGGCCCCTGGTAATCGGCGTCGATCAGGCCGGTGCCGTTGCCGAGCACGATGCCGTGGCGGTGGCCCAGGCCCGAGCGCGGCAGCACCACCGCGCACAGCTGCGGATCGGCGATGTAGATGGACAGGCCGCTGGGGATCAGCGCGGTGTCGCCCGGCGCCAGGGTCAGCGGCGCCTCGGTGGCCGCGCGCAGGTCGAGCCCGGCGCTGGCTTCGGTGGCGTAGTCGGGCAGCGGCCAGCTGTCGCCGAAGCGCGGATCCAGCAGCTTCACCTGCAGCGGATAGGGCGTGGGAGTGCTCATGCGTGCAGCCTCTGCGCGATCAGGTCCAGCAGTTGTTCGGCCAGCTGCGTCTTGGAGACCGCCGGGAAGTCGCGTTCGCCATCCTGCCAATAGGCGGTGGCCGCGTTCTGGTCGCTCTCGAAGCCGTTGCCGGCCACCCCCACCCGGTTGGCCACGATCAGGTCCAGGTGCTTGTCGGCGAGTTTGCCACGGGCATAGCGCTCGATGTCGTGGGTCTCGGCGGCGAAGCCGACCACCAGCTTCAGCGCCTGGGTCTGCGCGGCGACCTCGGCCAGGATGTCCGGAGTGCGGGTCAGTTCGAGGGTGAGCGTCTCGCCGCTCTTCTTGATCTTCTGCGCCGCCACCTGTTTTGGCGTGTAATCGGCGACCGCGGCGGTGCCGATATAGATGTCCGCCGGCAGCGCGCCGAGCACCGCCTCGCGCATCTGCGCGGCCGAGCGCACATCGATGCGCTGCACGCCGTCGGGCGTAGACAAATGCACCGGGCCGCTGACCAGCACCACCTCGGCGCCTTGCCGGACCGCGGCCGCGGCCAGCGCATAGCCCATCTTGCCGCTGCTGCGGTTGCCCAGGTAGCGCACCGGATCCAGGTCTTCGTAGGTGGGGCCGGCACTGATCACCACGCGCAGGCCGCGCAGGGCGGCAGTGCCGGTGCCAGCGCCGGAACGCGCCGGGAAGGCGGCCGCGGCCGGCTTGGCCGACGCGGCGCTCTGGTCGGTGCGCGCAACGAGCGCGGCGACGATCTGCTCCGGTTCGGCCAGGCGACCGGGGCCGGACTCGCCTTCGGCCAGCGGGCCATCGTTCGGGCCGACCACCTGTGCGCCGCGCGCGCGCAGGGTGGCGATGTTGGCCTGGGTGGCCGGATGCAGCCACATGCGGTGGTTCATCGCCGGGCACACGGTGAGCGGTGCGGTGCTGGCCAGGCACAGCGTGCCCACCAGATCGTCGGCCAGCCCGTGCGCCAGGCGCGCCAGCAGGTCGGCAGTGGCCGGGGCCACCACCACCTGCTCGGCCCAGCGGGCCAGTTCCAGGTGACCCATCGCCTGCTCGGCGCCGCTGTCCCACAGCGTGGTGCGGGTGAGATGGCCGGACAGCGCCTGGAAGCTCAGCGGGGTGACGAACTGCTGCGCGCCGGCGGTCATCGCCACCTGCACCTCGGCGCCGGCGTCGCGCAGGCGCCGCACCAGTTCCAGCGCCTTGTAGGCGGCGATTCCCCCGCCGACGCACAACAGCACACGTCGCCCCGGCAGGGGCCTCTCGAAAATCGCGGTCACGTCGGGAATGTCCTACCCATACAAGGACGATTAGCTTACCCGATGGTTTTTGGCGGCCTGATACCGTTGCGCCATGTCGGCCGGCACCCTGGCGATATGCACATCTCCGACTGGCCCTGCGAAGAACGTCCCCGGGAAAAGCTGCTGGCACGCGGTCCCCGGGCCCTTTCCGACGCCGAACTGCTGGCGATCTTTCTCGGCTCCGGCCTGCCCGGCAGCGACGCGGTACGCACCTCGCGCGACCTGCTGCAGCGGCACGGGCCGTTGCGCACGCTGCTGGACCGATCGCCCGGCGACCTGGTGCGCCTGCCCGGGCTGGGCCCGGCGCGGGCCTGCCAGCTGTCGGCGGCGCTGGAACTGGGCCAGCGCCACCTGGCCGCGGAACTGCAGCGCGGCGACACCCTCAGCAATCCGATCACCGCCGGCCGCTACTTCGCGCAGCGCCTGCGGGCGCGGCCGTACGAGGTGTTCGCCGCGCTGTTCCTGGACACCCGGCACCGCTGGCTGGCGTTCGAGGAACTGTTCCAGGGCACGCTGGACGGCGCCGAGGTGCATCCGCGCGAGGTGGTGCGGCGTGCGCTCACGCTCAACGCCGCCGCGGTGATCATCGGCCACAATCACCCGTCCGGAAACCCGGAACCCTCGCCCGCCGACCGCGCCGTCACCGACCGGCTGAAACAGGCGCTGGACCTGATCGACGTGCGCCTGCTCGACCACTTCATCGTCGGCGACGGCGTGCCTGTCTCGATGGCATCGCGCGGCTGGGCCTGAACCGAGGCGGCGGCCGGGCGTGCCATGTCGCGGGACGCCGATCCCGGCGAGGCCGGCCCCGGGCCACGCCGGCGGTCAGCCGGCCAAGCCCCAGGGGCGCAGGCGCGTGCTGGTCGCGGCGTCGCGGCTGAGGTCGGGCTGAACCCGGGACGGGCCGGGAGGCGGCGGGTCGGGTAAAATCGCCGGTTCCGCGCTTCAAGCAGAGATCTCGTGAAATCCCAACTCCGCGCCCTGATCGGTCAAGGCATCGAAGCCTTGCGCGCCAATGGCACCCTGCCGGCCGACACCCTGCCGCCGGACTTCGTGGTCGAGCGGCCCAAGACCCGCGAGCACGGCGACTTCGCCACCAACGCGGCGATGCTGCTGGCCAAGGCCGCGCGCACCAATCCGCGCGCCCTCGCCCAGCAGCTGGTGGACGCGCTGCCGGCCAACGACGACGTCAGCAAGGTCGAGATCGCCGGCCCCGGCTTCATCAATTTCCATCTCGGTCCCGGCGCCTACCAGCGCGAGGTGCTGGCGGTGCTCAAGCAAGGCGAGGACTACGGCCGCAGCCTGGTCGGCAACGGCCGCACCGTGGGTGTGGAGTACGTCTCGGCCAACCCGACCGGGCCGCTGCACGTCGGCCACGGCCGCGCGGCGGCCATCGGCGACTGCCTGGCGCGCCTGCTCGAGGCCAACGGCTGGAACGCCAAGCGCGAGTTCTACTACAACGACGGCGGCAACCAGATCGAGAACCTGGCGCGCTCGGTGCAGGCGCGCGCTTTGGGCAAGACGCCCGACAGCCCCGACTGGCCGGAAGAAGGCTACCGCGGCGACTACATCCAGGACGTGGCCGACGCCTACATGGCCGGCGCTGCGGTCGACCTGGAAGGCCATGTGGTCACCGGCGCCAAGGATCCGCAGGACCTCGATGCGATCCGCCGCTTCGCCGTGGCCTATCTGCGCAACGAGCAGAACCACGACCTGGCCGCGTTCGGCGTGGATTTCGACATCTACTTCCTGGAAAGCTCGCTGTACCGCGACGGCAAGGTCGAGGAGGCGGTGCAGAAGCTGATCACCTCCGGCCATACCTACGAAGAGGGCGGCGCGCTGTGGCTGAAATCCACCGATTTCGGCGACGACAAGGACCGCGTGATGCGCAAGTCCGACGGCAGCTACACCTACTTCGTGCCGGACGTGGCCTACCACCTGAGCAAGTGGCAGCGCGGCTACGTGCGCGCCATCACCGAACTGGGCGCCGACCACCACGGCTCGCTGGCGCGCGTGCGTGCCGGCCTGCAGGCGATGGACCTGGGCATCCCCAAGGGTTGGCCGGAGTACGTGCTGCACCAGATGGTCACGGTGATGCGCGGCGGCGAGGAAGTGAAGCTGTCCAAGCGCGCCGGCAGCTACCTGACCCTGCGCGACCTGATCGAGGAAGCCGGCCGCGACGCCACGCGCTGGTTCCTGATCGCGCGCAAGCCCGATTCCCAGCTCACCTTCGACATCGACCTGGCGCGCCAGCAGAGCAACGACAACCCGGTGTTCTACGTGCAGTACGCGCATGCCCGGGTGTGCAGCCTGCTGCGCCAGGCGCAGGAGAAGAAGCTGGACTACGACCAGGCCGATGGCCAGGCGCAACTGAACCGGCTCAGCGACGCGACCTCGCTGGAACTGATGCAGGAACTCTCGCGCTACCCGGAAGTGGTGGAGAATGCGGGGCATGCGCTGGAGCCGCATCTGATCGCGCAATACCTGCGCGAACTGGCGACGGCCTTCCACACCTGGTACCACGGCACCCCGGTGCTGGTGGACGACGCCGGCGAACGCAACGCCAAGCTGACCCTGGCGGTGGCGGCGCAGCAGGTGCTGGCGAACGGTCTGAATCTCCTGGGCGTCTCGGCCCCGGAAAAAATGTGAGTGGAGAAGCGGTAAATGGCAGCACGACGCGGTAAGACCCAGGCCCGGCGCAACAGCGGCAACGGCACGCCCGGGTGGGTGTGGCTGATCGCCGGCGCGGCGATCGCCGCGGTGGTGTTCCTCGGCGCGCCAGGGCTGTTCAAGAAGGACGGCGACTTCCTGCGCGTGGGCGGCCCGCGCGCCAATCCGGATGCGCAACCGGCGCCGGTGGCCGATGCCGACGTCGATGCGGCCCCGGACCTGCCCAAGCCCGCCGCCAACGCGGCCGGCAGCACCAAGCCGGAAGCGAAGAAGGACGCGCAGACCCAGTACGACTTCTACACCCTGCTGCCCGGCAAGGAAGTGCAGATGTCCGACGCCGAACTGGCCGCCAGCGCGCGCGCCGAGGCCATTCGCCAGGCCAAGGCGCAGGCCGCTGCAGGCACGGCCGCCACCGGCACCACTCCGGCCGCGGTCGCCACCGCACCGACCGCGACGGCGGCCAACCCGACCCCGCTGCCGGAGACGCCGAGCGCGGCCGCCAGCGCCCCCGCCGCCGCCAAACCGGCGGCCACCACGGCAACGCCGGCCGCGACCACCGCACCGGCGACTGCCGCGGCGGCGGCCGCGCCCGACAACGCCCGCTACATCCTGCAGGCCGGCTCGTTCGGCGCCTCCGGCGACGCCGAGTCGACCAAGGCCAAGCTGGCGATGCTGGGCCTGTCGGCGCGCGTGGAATCGGCGCAGATCAGCGGCAAGACCGTCTACCGCGTGCGCATGGGGCCCTACGGCACCGCCAGCGAACTGGCCGAGGCCAAGCAGAAGTTGAATGGCAGCGGGCTGTCGGCGATCGCGATCAAGGCTCAGTAGAGCCGGGATTGGGGAATCGGGATTGGGGAATGGGTGAAGCGGCCTTCTTGCCGTTTCACCTGTACGTGCGCGGATGCGATGTCGCTGCTGACATTGGGCCGCGCTGGCCCCGATATGACGTTGCAGTTCCACGACGGCGTGCTGCCGGCGACTAAGTAAAAGACTTAGTCGCCAGGGAATTTGAAATGGGGACGCGAGCACGTCCCGTTCCGCGCGACGAGGCTTGAAGACGCTTCGGATCCGCGCGCTGTCGCGCCGCGCTGGCCCGTCTCAATCATCGAAGCCGACTTCCCCCGCGGGCACACGCGCTGTCGACGCGCGCGACCGGGTTTTGCTTTTACCATTCCCGATTCCCCACTCCCCATTCCCGGCCCTCAAATGACTCAGACCGCCCTGATCACCGGCGCCACCTCCGGTTTCGGCGCTGCCGCCGTGCGCCGCTTCGTCGATGCCGGCTGGCGCGTGATCGCCACCGGCCGCCGCGCCGAGCGCCTGCAGCCGCTGCTGGACGCCTTCGGCGCCGAGCGCGTGCACATCGCCGCCTTCGACATCCGCGACACCGACGCGCTGGACGCGATGCTGGCGGCGCTGCCCGAGGCGTTCCGCGGCATCGACCTGCTGGTCAACAACGCTGGCCTGGCCCAGGGCACCGCGCCGGCGCAGGCCGCGCAACTGGACGACTGGCGCACGATGATCGACACCAACGTCACCGCGCTGGTGACGCTGACCCATCGCCTGCTGCCGACGCTGATCCAGCGCCGCGGCGCGATCATCAACATCAGCTCGGTCGCCGCGCTGTATCCCTACCCCGGCGGCAACACCTACGGCGGCACCAAGGCCTTCGTCAGCCAATTCTCGCTGGGCCTGCGCTCGGATCTGCATGGCACCGGCGTGCGCGTCACCGCGATCGAACCCGGCATGGCCGAGACCGAGTTCACCCTGGTCCGCACCCATGGCGACCAGAAGGCCTCGGACACGCTCTACCAGGGTGCGCAGCCGATGACCGCCGAGGACATCGCCGAACAGATCTTCTGGGTGGCGACGCTGCCGCCGCATCTGAACATCAATCGATTGGAAATCATGCCGGTGACGCAGTCCTTCGCCGGCTTCCAGGTCGCGCGGCAACCGGCCTGAACGGCCGCGGGGCCGCTCCGCGCGGCCCCGCCACCTCCCGTCTCTCGCGCGCCCATGCGGCGAAGGCCCTCTGCCGCACGGTCGGGACGGACGCTTGTCGCGCCGGCCTGCTGGCGATTCCAACAACTCCTTAACGAAATGATATAACATCACCTGATCGGGGCCGGGTTCGTACGTCGGACCGCGCACCACCCGCTCGCCCGCAGCCCAGCCGCTGCCGCCAGTCTCCACTCCCCTTGTCCGCAGCCATCATGAAGACCTACACCCATGCCCTCGCCGTGCTGGCCGGGCTCGCGGCCGGCGACGGCGCCGCGCAGACGACACCCGACACCACCACCACGCTCGGCACCGTGGAAGCGCGGCGCCACAGCGCCGCCTCGCTGTCCACGCGCAACATCCTCAGCTCGGTCGACGTGCTCGGCAGCGAGCAGATCGCCGACAAGCAGGTCATGAACAGCTGGGAGTTGCTGGGGCAGATGCCCGGCATGCAGCTCACCGAAACCCGGCAGGGTGCCGAGTCCGGCAAGGTCACCTTCCGCGCTTTCAACGGCGAGGGCTACATCAACGGCATCAAGGTGCTGATCGACGGCGTGCCGAGCAACGTCAACAGCGGCAACCAACGCTTCATCGACATGATCTTCCCGCTGGAGATCGCCTACATCGAGGTGGTGCGCGGCACCAACGATCCGCGCTACGGCCTGCACAACATCGGCGGCAACTTCAACATCGCCACCCGCCAGGGCGGCGACTACCAGGACCTGCGGCTGAGCTACGGCAGTTTCGCCACCCGCGAACTGCAGTACGCCGTCGGCCATGAGGCCGATGGCCTGGCGCAGAACTATTTCGTCGGCGCGCAGGCCGCGCATGGCTATCGCCAGCACGACAGCTCGCGCAAGTACACCCTCGGCGGCAAATGGTTCTACGGCGAAGACGACGATGCCGCACGCATCGGCCTGATCGCACGCGCCTACCACCACGAGGCCGACGAATCGGGCTTCCTCACCGCCACCGAGTTGGCCGAGGACCGCGACCAGTCGCCGCCGAAGAACGCCAACGACGGCGACGACCGCGACATGCGCCAGGCCAGCGTGCACGCCGACTTCAAGCTCGGCGGCGGCTTGCAATTGCGCAACACGCTGTACCTCAACCGTTACCAGGACGACCGGCGGATCACCTTCACCCGCTATCCGCTGGGCAACGCGCCACGGCAGCGTCGGCAATGGGACGAAACCCAGACCGGGTTGCTCAGCACCGTCACCTGGCAGGCCAGCGATCTGCTGAGCGCGGAAGGCGGCTTCAACGCCGAGCACCAGGACAACCGTTACCGGCGCTCGCGCTACGCCTACAGCGTGCCGACCGATTTCGACCGTGCGCCGGCACGCGTGCAGAACGACGACCGCTACAGCCTGGATAACCTCGGCCTGTACCTGCAGGCGGTGATCCAACCGAGCGATGCGCTGAAGATCGTCCCGGCATTCCGCGTCGACCGCTTCTCCGGCGAGACCGCGCTGCCCGGCGGCGTGCATGCGCCGCTGCAGCGCTACGGCTGGATCGAACAGCCCAAGCTCAGCGTGATCTACGCGCTGACCCCGCAGCTGAGCGTGTACGCCAACTGGGGCCGCACCTTCCAGATCCTCACCGGCTCGACCGCCCCGGCCTACCTGACGCCCGGGCAGAGCACGTTCCGGCCCTCGATCAATACCGGCAAGGAGCTGGGCCTGAAACTGCAGCCGGTCGCCGGCACCGAGGCGCGCGTGGCGGTCTGGCGCCAGGATGCCACCGACGAAGTGGCCAACATGCCCAGCACCGGTACCACGGTCGGGCTTGGCCAGACCCGCCGGCAGGGCGTGGACCTGCAACTGAGCACGCAACTGGGCGAGCGCTGGACGCTGTGGCTGTCGCACGCGATCCAGGAAGCCAAGGTGGTCAGCGCCTTTACCGCGAGCGGCGAGTCGCTGCGCGGGCGCGAGGTGTTCTCCACCCCGCGCTACATCAGCAACGCCGGCGTCGACTACCGGCCCGATGCACGCTGGAAGCTGGGGCTGCAGGCGCGCGCGCAAGGCGACTACTACATCGACGAACGCAATACCCAGGGCAAGTACGGCGGCTTCCGCGTGGTCGATGCCAGCGTGCGCTACCAGCTCAGCCCGCGCACCAGCCTCGACCTGCAGGTCAAGAATCTCACCGACGCCCGCTACGCCTACGTCTGGTACGACAACTTCTTCTGGGGCGGCAACGACCAGCCGATGTTCTCGCCGGCGCCCGGACGCGCGGCCTATCTCGGCTTCGAACTGCGCCTGTAGCCATCGCCGACGTTGGCGCGGTCCGCTGCGGCCGCGCCTCTGTCTCCCCCGGCGCCGTCCGGGGCACGCAGGTGCTGCGGCGCGGTTGCCTGCGTGGCGCAGACAACCGCGCGATTTTCCCCGCGAAATCGCATAACATCGCCTTCACGGAGCGAGGTACGCCCAGCGTACCGAACAAGCAAGCCCCGCAACCTCGCCGTTGCCGCCAGCTCTCCGCTGTCCCCACTTGCTTGCAGACCCCATGAAGATCGACTCCCTTGCCCTTGCCCTGGCCGTGCTGGCCGGGCTTGCCGCCGGCCATGCCGCCGCGCAGACCCTCACCTCCGAGACCACCACCACCCTCGGCACCGTGGAGGCGCGGCGCGAGACCGCCGCCTCGCTGTCCACGCGCAACATCCTCAGTTCGGTCGACGTGCTCGGCAGCGAGCAGATCGGCGACAAGCAGGTCATGAACGGCTGGGAGCTGTTGGGCATGATGCCCGGCGTGCAGCTCACCGAGATCCGCCAGGGCGCCGAATCCGGCAAGGCCACCTTCCGCGCCTTCAACGGAGAGGGCTACCTCAACGGCATCAAGATCCTCATCGATGGCGTGCCCAGCGATGCCAACAGCGGCAATCAACGCTTCACCGACATGATCTTCCCGCTGGAGATCGCCTACATCGAAGTCGTGCGCGGCACCAACGACCCGCGCTACGGCCTGCACAACATCGGCGGCAACCTCAACATCGCCACCCGCCAGGGCGGCGACTACCAGGACCTGCGGCTGAGCTACGGCAGCTTCGCCACGCGCGCACTGCAGTACGCCGTCGGCCATGAGGCCGGCGGCCTGGCACAGAACTATTTCGTCGGCGCGCAGGCCACGCAGGGCGAGCGCGCGCACGACAGCGCGCGCAAGTACACACTCGGCGGCAAGTGGTTCTACGGCGACGACGACGACACCGCACGCATCGGCCTGATCGCCCGCGCCTACCATCTGAAGGCCGATGCGCCCGGCTTCCTCACCGCCGCGCAATGGGACGACGACCGCGACCAGTCGCCGCCACAGAATGCCAACGACGGCGGCGAGCGCACCCTGCGCCAGGCCAGCGTGCATGCCGACTTCAAGCTCGGCGACGGTGTGCAGCTGCGCAACACGCTGTACGTCAACCGCTACGACGAGGAGCGCCGCGTCACCTTCACCCCCTACCCGATCGGCAACGCACCGCGGCAGCGCCGGCAATGGGACGAAACCCAGACCGGCCTGCTCAGCACCGTCACCTGGCAGGCCAGCGACCTGCTGAGCGTGGAAGGCGGCCTCAACGCCGAGCACCAGAACAACCGCTATCGCCGCTACCGCTATGCCTACGCGGTGCCGACCGATTTCTGGAGCGCGCCGGCGCGCGTGCAGAACGACGACCGCTACACGCTCGACAACTTCGGCCTGTACCTGCAGGCGGTATTGCAGCCGACCGCCGCGCTGAAGATCGTGCCGGCGTTCCGCGTCGACCGCTTTTCCGGCGACACCACGCTGCCCGGCGGCGTGCACGCGCCGCTGCAGCGCTACGGCTGGATCGACCAGCCCAAGCTCAGCGTGATCTACGCGCTGACGCCGCAGCTGAGCGTGTACGCCAACTGGGGCCGCACCTTCCAGATCCTCACCGGCTCCACCGCGCCGGCCTACCTGACGCCGGGCCAGCCCGGCGTGCGGCCGTCGATCAACACCGGCAAGGAACTGGGCCTGAAACTGCAGCCGGCCACCGGCACCGAGGCGCGGGTGGCGGTCTGGCGCCAGGACGCCACCGACGAGGTGGCCAACAACGTCAGCTCCGGCACCACCGTGGGCCTGGGCCAGACCCGGCGCCAGGGCGTGGACCTGCAACTGAGCACGCAACTGGGCGAGCACTGGACGCTGTGGCTGTCGCAGGCGCTGCAGGAGGCCAAGGTGGTCAGCGCCTACAACGCCTCGGGCGAATCGCTGCGCGGCCGCGAGGTGTTCTCGGTGCCGCGCTACATCAGCAACGCCGGCGTCGACTACCGGCCCGATGCGCGCTGGACCTTGGGCGTGCAGGCGCGCGCGCAAGGCGACTACTACATCGACGAGCGCAATGCGCAGGGCAAGTACGGCGGCTTCCGCGTGGTCGATGCCAGCGTGCGCTATCAGCTCGGTCCGCGCACCAGCCTCGACCTGCAGGTCAAGAACCTCACCGACGCTCGCTACGCCTACGTCTGGTACGACAGCTTCTTCTGGGGTGGCAACAATCAGGCGATGTTCTCGCCAGCGCCTGGGCGTTCGGCCTATCTCGGGTTCGAACTGCGGCTGTAGGGCACCTCGCATCACCTGCATCCGCCACAGCGTGCTGCGCAGGAGCGGCTTCAGCCGCGACGGGCTTCACCGGGAACGCCCCTGTCGCGGCTGAAGCCGCTCCTGCGGGACACGTCCCCGGGGAGATGAGAGGTGCCCGATCACGGTGTTGCCTGGCCAAGGACGACCGTAAGCCGCCGGACGCGGCGTCCGCCGCGCTGTGGTACGGTTCCAGGCGTCGCCAGCCTTCGCGCAAGCCTCCCGCTCGTTCACAGGAGTGCTTTGCGATGATCTCTCCCGCTTCGCTCGACCACGGCGTCTTCCGCTTCCGGGAGACATCGCCATGACCGACTTCGTCACCGATGCGATGCAGCTGCAGGACTGCGTGGGCCGCCTGCCCGGTCCGCGCGACCTGAAGGTGATCGACCACCTGGACGCGCATGCGCTGCGCTGGCTGGCCGCCAGCCCCTTGCTGTTCGCCGGCTTTGCCGGCCAGCGCCTGGCATTGAGTGCGGGCAGCGGTGCACCCGGCTTCGCGCGCGGCGATACGCCGCATCTGCTGTCGATCCCGCTGCAGGCACTGGACACCGCCCACGCGCACGTCGGCGCCGGCTTCGGTTCGCTGTTCCTGGTGCCCGGATTAGGCGAAACCCTGCGGGTCAATGGCCGCATCGCCGGCGACGACGGCACGCGCGTGTTCGTTGCCGTCGAGGAATGCTATCTGCACTGCGCCAAGGCCCTGCTGCGCGCCGACTGGTGGCACGCGGAGGCACGGACCGGCGCCACGCCGCCGGAGACGCCGGAAGAATTGCTCGCCAGTTGCCGACTGCTGATCCTGGCCACCGCCGATGCCGAGGGCCACGTCGATGTCAGTCCGCGCGGCGATCGCGCCGGGGCCTTGCTGCAAGCCCACCGCGACGCCTGGTGGTTCGCCGACCGGCCGGGCAATCGTCGCGTCGACAGCCTGGGCAATCTGCTGGCGCGGCCGCAACTCGCGCTGCTGGCACTGCGCCCCGGCAGCGCACGCTGCGTGCGCATCGAAGGGGTCGCCCGCCCCAGCACCGACGAGGCGATCCGCAACGCGCTCGCCGTCGATGGACGCGTTCCGCATCTGGCGGTGCGGGTGCTGCCGGCGCTCCTCGAAGAGACGCACAGCCGCGCGCTCGGTCGCTTCGACCGTTGGCCGCCCGCCGCCATCGCACACGACCTGGACCCGCCGACGATCTTCCGCGACCACGTCCGGCTCAGCGGCGCGCGCGGCGCCCAGGCCACGCTGATGCGCGCGGCGGTCTCGGTGCCCGGCGTGGTGCGCAAAGGACTGCAGGCCGACTACAAGAAGAACATGTACTGAGCATCCAACGCCGCCGATCACCGGGCGGCGTCGGTCACGCCGGGCACGCTGAGGTGGTGTACGGCATAGCAGTGTGCGGCGGCGGCGTCCGGCGGCAGATCGCGCCACAGGTGAAAACGCAGCCGCGTCCATCCCTGCGGTTCGTAGCCGCACACCGTAGCCAGCACGCGTTCGTCAGGCACGTCCATGTCGTCGGTGTCGTTTCCGCAGGCAGGCGATGGCGCCGGAAGCGCGCGGGTGGCGTAGCGCGCCGAGCGCAGCGCCGCGGACGTCCACGCCGTGCCGACCATCCACGCCTGCACGGTCGGGCGTCCGAAGGCCTCGCACAGCGCGGCGAACGCGGGGCCGGCGAGGAACGCGTGCATCGCCGCCGCATCGCGCCACAGATAGAACGGCGCATACAGGTTCTGCCGGCCGGGCAGCAGCGGATCGCTGCGATCGGCGACCAGGTAGGCCTTGAACTGCAGCCCCGGCAGCGTGTCGAGCAACGGGCCTTTGTCGGCGATGCGGCGGCGGATGACGGCCATGTCGTAGTCCGCCGGCAACGCGATGCTGTATTGCATGGCGATCATGCCGGCACTCCGCGGGCCGTGATGCCGGCGCGGCCGCCGCCGAACGACCAGTCCTGCGCCGCGGTGGTGACGATGGTGACCATCACGTCCTCCGGCGGAATTCCAGGCGCGATCGCCAGCAGCGCGACCAGGCGCCGATAGAACGCCTGCTTGCAGGCAGCGCTGCGTTCGCGGCCGGCGGTGATGGCGATCAGCACGAAACGATCCGAGCGCGGCCCGCCCAGGTAATGGCGGTCGAACACCAGTTCGTCCGGGTCGTGCTGATGGATGACCTGGAAGCAGTCGCCGGCCGGCACCTCGAAGGCGTCGTGCATGGCCTGGTAAAGGCTGGCCGACAGCGCGCGCAGGTAGGCAGGCGGATGACCGCGCAGCAGCGAGATACGGGCGTACGGCATCAGCGCGGCTCCGTCATGGACGGCCGCGCCGCGGCAGCGGTGCGCAGCAACGGCAGCGCGGACGCCGCACACGGCCAGCCGGCGTAGAACGCCAGGTGGGTGATGGCCTCGGCCAGGGTGTCGCGGTCCAGACCGTTGTCCAGTGCGCGCGCCAGGTGCAGCGGCAACTGCTCCAGTCGCGACAGGGCTACCAGTGCCGCCACCGTGACCAGGCTGCGCTCGCGCGGCGACAGCCCAGGGCGCTGCCACACCTCGGCGAACAGCACCTCGTCGGTGAGGCGGGCGAAGGCCGGCGCGATGTCGCCGAACGCGGCCTGCGGGGAAGGAAACGGCGTGGATGGGCCGGACATCGGAAGGTCTCGCAGGGGGAACGGGCACAGCCTAGTCGCGCACAACCTTTCGAAAAATCGGAAAATATCGAAACGACCGTCCGGTAAATCAGGATCGACCGATGCGCCCCACCACCTTCGACCTCGACGCGCTGCGCAGCTTCGTCGCCGGCGTGGAGTTGGGCAGCTTCGCCAAGGCGGCCGAGCGCCGCGGGCGCTCCACCTCGGCGATCAGCGCACAGCTGAAGAAGCTGGAGGAGCAGGCCGGGCAGCCAGTGCTGCGCCGCCAGGGCCGCGGCCTGGCCCTGACCGAGGCCGGCGAAGCCTTGCTGGGCTACGCGCGGCGGCTGCTCGAGCTCAACGACGAGGCGGTCGTGGCCCTGCAGGACACGGCACTGCAGGGCTGGGTGCGGCTGGGGCTGCAGGAGGACTTCGGCGAGTACATGCTGCCGGACGTGCTCGGGCGTTTCGCCCGCGCCCACCCGCAGGTGCGGATCGAAGCGCGCATCGCCCGCCACCAGGAGCTGCTGGCGCGGGTGGAGGCCGGGCAACTGGATCTGGCCCTGGCCTGGGACTCCGGCGCGGCCTCGGCGCATCGGCAGGCGCAAGCGGCGTGGCCGCTGCGCTGGATCGCCGCAGGCGGCCGCAGCGCGCCGGACGTGGCCGACTGGAGCGGCGCGGCGCCATTGCCATTGGTGATGCTGGAAGCCCCCTGCCTGCTGCGCACGGCCGCGACCACCGCACTGGACCGCGCCGGCATCCCATGGCGCATCGCCTTCACCAGCGCCAGCCTCGGCGGCGTATGGGCGGCGGTCCGCGCCGGATTGGGCATCACCCTGCGCACCCCCGCCGGGGTGCCGGCCGGACTGGCCCTGCTCCCGCCCGGCGCCGGCGGCCTGCCCGCGTTGCCGGCGCTAGGGCTGAGCCTGCATCGCGCGGCCGCCGTGCCGCCGCCGGCGGTGGCGCGGCTGGCGGAGATCCTGCAACAGCGCCTGCAGGCGGCGCATGCAGCGCTGGTCGGGGATGGCTGAGACGTCCCGCGCGCTTACCTGCCGCCCTTGCAGGACATCCTCCTGGCGATCAGGACGCCGGCGAGCATGTGGCGCCGCCGCTGGTCACGATCTTGAAGGATTGCCATCGCTCTTCACCGGGACGTGCCGCACGGATCGGAAACCGTGCGTTCAACCATGCGCGGTCGCGACAGCCGCGGCGCTGCGCCGCTCGCGCAGGCGCAGGAACGGCCGCTCCACCGCGTAGTGCAGGACAGCCGCGAACAGCAGCGCCATGCCGGCATAGCCGGCGAAGGCGAGCGGTCCACGCCCGTCCAGCAGCGCGCCGAACCACGCCTGGGTCAGATGGAACGCCGCCTTGTGGCTCAGGTACAGGCTGTAGGACACCGCGGCCAGCCAGGCCGCGCCCGGCACCCGGCAGCGCCCCAGCCATCCCTGGGTGGAGGCGCCGGCGCCGACCAGCAGCGCCAGTCCCAACGACAGCACCGGCCAGCCGATGGCATTGCCGAGCAGGCCGGTGCGGTCGCGGAACAACCACATCGCCAGCGCACAGACCACGATGCCGGCAAGCGCCACGACGCTGGCGTTACGCTGCAGCCGCTGCCAGTGCTGCGGCCGGAAGGTCTTCAGCACCGCCAGCGCCACCCCCGCCAGCAGGCCGTCCAGGCGGTTCCAGGTCGGGTAGTAGAGATCCTCGATGAACCAGTTGCGCTGCAGCCCGGCACCGATGCGATCCAGCGCGCTGTCGTGCACCCAGATCGCACTGCGCAGGGCGATGCCGGCCAGCACCACGGCCACGCACAGCGCCACGAAACGCGGCGCCGATGGCCGCCGCAGCATCCACGCCGCCAGCAGCGGAAACACCAGGTAGAAGTGCTCTTCCACGCACAGCGACCACGCATGCGAGAACGCCTGCTGGTTGGCGTAGTCGATGCCCAGGTTGAGGGTGAAACTGGCGAACAGCCACCACGGCGCGATCCCGGGCGTTTCGCGGAAGCCGGGCCATGCCAGGTACAACGCCAGCACCACTGCATACGCCGGCAGGATGCGGTAGGCGCGGCGCCGGTAGAACTCGCCGTAGCGCAGCCGCTCGCCGCGGGCCAGCGGCGCCAGCACCTGGCCCCCGATCAAAAAGCCGCTGAGCACGAAGAACAGATCCACGCCCATCCAGCCATAGCGCGACAGCCACTCCCAATCCGGGCCGAGCCCACCGACCACGAAGGAGTGGAACAACATCACCCAGACGATGGCGGTGGCGCGCAGCAGGTCGAGGCCGGGATAGCGCATCGCACGCAGGTGGCAGCGGAAAGCGTGCAGCTTACTGGTTGCATCGCCGGTTGCGGCAGCAGCCGTCTATCGACGCCCAAGCGATCGCGCCTGGAAGATGCAAGCAGCGGCGCCAGGCAGCCAACCCCAAGATTGCGTGCACGGGCGTACCCTCACCCCAACCCCTCTCCCGGGGGGAGAGGGGCTTGCGTGGGTCGCGCGCTGTCAGCCCAGCGGTTCGTCCGACAGGTAGGTGTAGCCGGTCAGGCCGGCCTCGAGCGCGTCGGCCAGTTCCGTGGCCTGCGCGGCCGACAACTGCGCGGCGGCGACGCGTTCGGCGTAGGCGGCGCGCAGGTCGTCCAGGCGGTAGCCGACGTAGTCCAGCATCACGTCGGTGGTATCGCCGCGGCGCTGCTGGGCGATGCGGTAGCCGTCGCCATCCACCGCCACTTCCACCGCGTCGGTGTCGCCGAACAGGTTGTGGATGTCGCCCAGGATCTCCTGGTAGGCGCCGACCAGGAAGAAGCCGATGCGGTAGCTTTCGCCCGGGCGCAGCGCGTGCAGCGGCAGCGAGCTGTCCAGGCTTTCGTTCTCGACGTAGGTCTTGACCATGCCGTCGGAATCGCAGGTCATGTCGCAGACCACGCCGCGCCGCGCCGGCGCCTCGTTCAGGCGCTCGATCGGCACGATCGGGAACACCTGATCGATCGCCCACACGTCGGGAATCGATTCGAACACGCTGAAGTTGACGAAGTACTTGTCGACCAGGCGCTCGTTGAGCTCGTCCAGCACCGGACGGTGGCTCTTTTCCTCATGGCTCAGCCGCGCCCGCACGCCGTGGGCGATGGCGTAGAACAGGTCGTCGATGCGCGCGCGATGGGTCAGGTCGATCTGGCCCAGGGCGTAGCCGCTGAGGCCTTCGGCATGGAAATGCTGCGCCTCCTGGAACAGTTCCACCGCCGGGCGCTGGTCCAGTTCGGCATGGATCTCGCGCAGGTGGCGGATCGCCGCCGGTTCGTCGTCGTGCGCGTCGGGCACGCGGCCTTCCGGCGCCTGTTCCACCTCGGACACGTTGGCGATCAGCACGGCGTGGTGCGCGGTCATCGCGCGCCCGCACTCGGTGACGATGCGCGGCGGCGCCAGGCCGTGCTCTTCGCAGGCGCTGGCCAGCGGCTGCACGATGTTGCTGGCGTAGGAGTGCAGGCCGTAGTTGATCGAGCAATAGCTGCGCGAGCGGGTGCCTTCGTAGTCGATGCCCAGGCCGCCGCCGACGTCGACGTGGCTGATCTTCGCGCCCAGCTTGGACAGCTCGACGAAGTAGCGGGTAGCCTCGCGCATGCCGTTGGCGATGTCGCGCACGTTGGAGATCTGCGACCCCATGTGGAAGTGCAGCAGGTTCAGCGCGTCGGCGTATTCGGTGTCGCGCAGGGTCTTCCACAGGTCCAGCACCTGCCGCGGCGACAGCCCGAACTTGGCCTTGTCGCCACCGCTGTTCTGCCACTTGCCCGCGCCCAGCGAGGCCAGGCGCATGCGCACGCCCAGGCCCGGCTTCACGTCCAGCGCGCGCGCCTCCTCCAGCACCAGCTTCAGCTCCGACGGCTTCTCGATGACGATGAAGGTCTGCAGCCCGAGCTTGCGCCCGATCAGCGCCAGACGGATGTACTCGCGGTCCTTGTAGCCGTTGCAGACGATCAGCCCGCCCGGACGCGACAGCGCCAGCACCGCCATCAGCTCCGGCTTGCTGCCCGCCTCCAGGCCGAAGCCCTCGCCCTGGTGGCTGGCCAGGGTGCCGGCCACGCCGCGGTGCTGGTTGACCTTGATCGGGTACACGGCGGTGTAGCCGCCGGTGTAGTCCCAGTCGGCCTGGGCCTGGGCGAAGGCGGCCTGCAGCTTGCCCAGGCGCTCGCCGAGGATGTCCGGGAAGCGCACCAGCATCGGCAGCTTGGCCCCGGCCGCACGCGCGGCGTCCACCACCTCCGGCAGCGCGATCGCCACGCCGTCGGCGCCCTGCGGCCGCACCACCACCCGGCCGGCCGCGTCCACGTCGAAGTACCCGTCGGCCCAGTGCGGGATCGAGTAGGTCTTGCGGGCTTGGTCGAGGGACCAATCGCTCATCGTGGCGGCTCGGCTGAGGGAAAAAGGGCGTGGATTGTAACCCCTGCTACGCGTGGGGTCCGTTACAATCCGCGCCGTTCCGACGCCCTCGGCTCCTGGTGGAGCCGGGCCGGGTTCGCGGGCACCTGGCGTGGCTTGAGTGCGCGGGGCCGCGTCCGGAGGGTGCGGCGACAGCATCGGGTAGCTCGGCTGCACGTGGCTGTGTCCGGCCCTCATCCGGAGAGAGTGGGTGACAGCATCGCGTGGCTTGGCTGCACGAGGCTGCGCCCGACCCTCATCCGGGGAGGTGTGGTAACAGCCTCGTGTGACCTGGCTGCATGAGGCTGCGCCCGACCCTCATCCGGCGCTTCGCGCCACCTTCTCCCGGTGGGAGAAGGAAACGCTGCATTCTTTTTGCTTTCCTAGGACATTCCATGAGCGCCAACGACAACTGGTACATCGAACACTTCCAGCCCACCGGCTCGGCCATCGGCTACCGCATCACCGGCAAGCTGGACGAGGTGCAGTCGCCGTTCCAGAAGATCGAGATCTACGACACCACCGACTGGGGCAAGCTGATGGTGATCGACGGCGCGGTGATGCTGACCACACGCGACAACTTCTTCTACCACGAGATGATCAGCCATCCGGCGCTGTTCACCCACGCCGCGCCCAAGCGCGTGGTGATCATCGGCGGCGGCGACTGCGGCACCCTGCGCGAAGTGCTCAAGCACCCGGGCGTGGAAAGCGCCACCCAGTGCGACATCGACGAGCAGGTCACGCGCATGGCCGAGAAGTACTTCCCGGAACTGTGCGACTCCAACAACGACCCGCGCGCCGAGCTGCTGTTCGACGACGGCGTGGCCTACATGGCCAACTGCCCGGCCGGCAGCGTGGACATCGTCATCGTCGACTCCACCGACCCGGTCGGCCCGGCCGAAGGCCTGTTCAACAAGGCCTTCTACGAGAGCTGCTTCAAGGCGCTGAAGGACGACGGCATCCTGGTGCAGCAATCCGAGTCGCCGCTGGCGCTGCTGGACCTGATCAAGGAAATGCGCGCGGAAATGGGCAAGGCCGGCTTCGCCAGCTTCCACACCGTGCCGTTCCCGCAGCCGTGCTACCCGACCGGCTGGTGGAGCGTGACCATGGCGCGCAAGCAGGGCGGCTTCGACTTCCGCCAGGACGACGCCGCGGCCAAGCCGTTCGCCACCCGCTACTACAGCGCGCACCTGCACACCGGCACCCAGGTGCTGCCGCCGTTCGTGGCCGAGGCGCTGGGCGGCTAAGGCGCCGTCCTCCATCGGCATCGGCGCCTGACGTGCGCCGATGCCGCGGAGCGCCGGCGCTGTCGGGGCCCTCGGTAAAGCCGGCCCCCAACGCGTGCGCATCCGAATCGACAGGCGCGCTGCATCGCGCATGGCATCGCCTCGCCGGTTGCCGCGATCGCGCGCTGTAGGCGCCAAACGATGCCGCACACCATGGCCGGCGCGTGCGACGATGCGCCGGCCTCCATCGCACACACCGCGAGCCTTCCATGCGCTCCCAGACGACGTCGCCGTGGACCCTGTGCGCGCTGGCCGCGATCGGCTTCGTCGTCGCCTGCGTCGCCCACGAAGCGGTGGGCCATGGCCTGGCCTGCCTGGGCAGCGGCGGCACCGTCCGCTGGCTCACGTCGGTGTACTTCCGCTGCCAGCCTGGGCGCCCCTTCGTCGATGCCGCCGGCCCGCTGGCGAATCTATGCGTGGCCGCAGTGTGCATCCTGGCGGCACGCCGCCGTCGCGCGGACACGCCGCGCCTGGCGCTCGCGCTGATCGCCGCCTTCAACGGACTGTGGGGCGCCGGCTACCTGCTGTTCTCCGCGGTCACCAATGACGGGGACCTCGCCTTCGTCCTGCGCGATCTCGCCCTGCGGCCTGCCTGGGCCTGGCGGCTGGGGATGGGACTGGCCGGTGCCTGGCTGTATCTACAGGTGCTGCGCGCCATCGCCCCGTGGCTGCCGAAAGGCAGGCCAATGCTGGCGGCCTACGCCACTGCCGGCACGGTGGCCTGCGTGAGCGTGCTGTTCCATGCCGGGCCGGTGCTGCCGGCACTGCGCGAGGCGGCGCAGGAAGGCCTGTTGGCACCTATCGGCCTGGTGGTCGTTGCGCTGTCGCGCCGGTCGCGCGCGCCACTCCCACTACCATCCAGCCGCACGACGATCGCCGTGACGGTGGTGGTGGTCGCGACGTTCTGGCTCACCCTCGGCCGCGGCTACGGCGGCGTCTGAGTCGGCGCCTGGCGCAGCGTGGCGGCCCATCCGGCGGGCCCGCCATACCTGTAGGAGCGGCTTCAGCCGCGACAGGTTTTATCGGGAACGCCCATCGCGGCTGAAGCCGCTCCTTACACGACACCATCCATGCCACGGCGATGCAGGCGCGCTGACTGCGTTACAGCGCGTCCGCGTCCAGTTCGCCGGTGCGGATCCGCACCACCGTGCCCAGGTCGTAGACGAACACCTTGCCGTCGCCGATCTTGCCGGTGGCGGCGGCCTTGACGATGGCCTCGACCACGCGCTCGACCTGGTCCTCGCTGACCGCCACTTCCAGCTTCACCTTGGGGAGGAAGTCGACCACGTACTCGGCGCCGCGGTACAGCTCGGTGTGGCCCTTCTGCCGGCCGAAACCCTTGACCTCGGTGACGGTGATGCCGGCCACGCCCTGTGCGGCGAGCGCTTCGCGCACGTCGTCGAGCTTGAACGGCTTGATCACGGCCATGATCATCTTCATGCGGCATTCTCCAATCACAATGGCCTCAGGATAGCGCGGTTGCGCGATCGGCGGCCGTCGGGTTCAATGGCCGCGCGCCCCCAACGCCGGAATTTTCCGACAGCGCGCCGCGTCCGATCCCGATGGCCCCGACCTGCCGGGTGCCGCAATCTGACGCCACCTGCCGGAGACAGCCATGATCGACCTCAACCATCTCGACGACCTCGCCCGCCGCCTCAGCGACCTGGTGCCGCCGGGTCTGCGCCAATCCCGCGACGAACTGCAGAGCACCTTCAAGAGCGCGCTGCAGGCCGGGCTCGGCAAGCTCGACCTGGTCACCCGCGAGGAGTTCGAAGTGCAGCGTGCGGTGCTGCTGCGCACCCGCGAGAAGCTCGAAGCGCTGGAGCGCAGCGTCGCCGCGCTGGAAGCGGCGCGCAGCGGACAGACTCCCAGCCCCAACGCCTGATCCACCCGCCACCATGAGCCTGGCGCTGGTGCACAGCCGTGCCCGCGCGGGGGTGCTTGCGCCTCCGGTTCGGGTCGAAGTCCATCTGTCCGGCGGCCTGCCGGCCACGCAGATCGTCGGCCTGCCCGAGGCGGCGGTGCGCGAGTCGCGCGATCGCGTCCGCGCCGCCCTGCTCTGCGCGCAGTACGAATTCCCGGCACGGCGGATCACCGTCAACCTGGCCCCGGCCGACCTGCCCAAGGAGGGCGGCCGCTTCGACCTGCCGATCGCGCTGGGCATCCTCGCCGCCGCCGGCCAGCTCGACCCGCAGGTGCTGGGCCAGTACGAATTCCTCGGCGAACTGGCCTTGACCGGCGAACTGCGTCCGGTCGACGGCGTCCTGCCGGCCGCGCTGGCTGCCGCCCAGGCCGGACGCACGCTGATCGTCCCGGCCGACAACGGCGCCGAGGCCGCGCTGGCGCAACACGTACAGGCCTTCACCGCACGCACGCTGCTGGAGGTCTGCGCGCTGCTCAACGGCAGCAAGGCCCTACCGGCGGCAACGGCGCCGTCCGCGGTCGCCGCACCCTTTCCCGACCTGAGCGACGTGCGCGGCCAGGCGCAGGCGCGGCGTGCCCTGGAAATCGCCGCGGCCGGGCACCACCACCTGCTGCTGATCGGCAGCCCCGGCTGCGGCAAGACCCTGCTGGCCTCGCGCCTGCCCGGGATCCTGCCCGCGGCCAGCGAAACCGAGGCACTGGAGAGCGCGGCCATCGCCTCGGTCAGCGGCCGCGGCGTGGATCCGGCGCGCTGGCGGCAACGCCCCTACCGCGCACCGCACCACACCGCCAGCGCGGTATCGCTGGTCGGTGGCGGCAGCCATCCGCGCCCCGGCGAAATCTCGCTGTCGCATCATGGCGTGCTGTTCCTGGACGAACTACCCGAATGGAACCGGCATGCACTGGAAGTGCTGCGCGAACCGCTGGAGTCGGGCCAGGTGACGGTGTCGCGCGCCGCGCGCAGCGCCGAGTTTCCCGCGCGCTTCCAGTTGGTGGCGGCGATGAATCCCTGCCCCTGCGGCTGGGCCGGCGACCCCAGCGGCCGCTGCCGCTGCAGCGAGGACGCAGTGCGGCGCTATCGCGCGCGTATCTCCGGGCCACTGCTGGACCGCATCGACCTGCACGTGGAAGTGCCGCGGCTCCCGCCACAGGCGCTGCGCGCCGATGCCCCGCCCGGCGAAGCCAGCGCCACGGTGCGCGCCCGCGTCGAACAGGCGCGGCAACGGCAACAGCGCCGCGCCGGCCGGCCCAACGGCCAGCTCGGCCACAGCGAGACCCTGCGCGACTGCCGGCTGCAGCCGCACGATGAAGCGTTGCTGGAACACGCGATCGAGCGCCTGCGGCTGTCGGCGCGCTCGCTGCACCGTATCCTGCGCGTGGCGCGCACCATCGCCGACCTGGACGCCAGCGACGCCATCGCCACCGCGCACCTGACCGAGGCCATCGCCTACCGGCAACTGGATCGCGGCGAACCGGCCCCGGTGGCGCGTAGCGCCTAGGACCGCCGCCACCGCTGGTCTGTGGATCGAACGGATGCGGGCCATGTTGGAGCGCCGCCCGCACCACCTCCGACGCACTCACTCCTCTGCGAGCTTGAGCCGCAGGACGGTGGCCTGTCGTGTGGGTGCGGCTTCGGGGAACCGCCAATAACGACGGGAAGTAGTTTGCAGGAGCGGCTTCAGCCGCGACGGGGCCTTCCCGGCGAAGCCTGTCGCGGCTGACGCCGCTTCTACAAACGACCCGACCAATCCGCAGCCGGCGAACCCTCCCGCAGGAACGCGGCGGGCACCGCGCTCCTGCGGGATGGCGCGCGTGCCCCCTGGCGCGACGCTGCGCCTATCCCGCCCAACCGCGAGGCGGCGGCGGCCTCCTCGGGCCAATCGGCGCGGCGGTCGCCGCGCCGTGCACCACCGCTGCCCACGTCACACACACCGTTGTTCCAGGCGACTATCTCCGCCTGGAACAAGGTTGCTGCGATACGCCGCCTCGTTCAGGGCAGCGACGTGTACGGCTGTCGCCACGGATTGACTTCGACGTAGCTGCGGCCGGTCACGGCAGCGCCGTTGAGCGTGCCGACCACTTGCGAAGCGCCTTCCCAATACGTGCGGTGCCCGGTCCAGAGCATCTCCTGGTCGTCGACCAGCGGCGTGATGAGCAGGTTGCCTTCCGGCAGGATCACGTTCCACTTGGACTCGTAGGTGTAACCGGAGTTCGGACTCGTCCAGGTCGCCAGCCGTTGCAGATCCATCTGGTCGCCGGAGACGGGGGTCGCCACGCCCTTGGACACGCGCGTGCCGTACTTGTTGGTAATGGCGCCAGTGTTGGGGTCCTGAAGGTAATACAGCATGTACTGGGTGTCGTTATCCATCTGGATGGCGAACCAGTTCCAGCCGCCGCCGAAGAAGGAGCCGTTCTCGTCGGAGGCCATGCCTTTCACGAACCACTGCCGGTCCTGCCACGAGGTACCGATGATCTTGATCGGCACGCCGTTGTCGTAGACCGTGCCTTCGGTGTCCAGCGCCGTGGAAGAGTAGTACGCCGAGGTCTTGGCGATGGGACGGTAGTCCACCACGCCGTTGCCGTTATGCAGCACGAACGGCATGTCGCTGCTGGTCTTGAGGTCGATGGCGAAGCGCCCATCGCTCAGTGCGCCCTTGATCGCGTAATTCTGCTGCGACCCGCTGATCGACCAGCCGTTGTTGGCGAAGTTGAAAGAGCCCTTCTGATCGGGAATCTGATCGGTGACGACGCGCTCCTCCACCTTGTGCAGCTTGTTGTTCACGTCGGTGACCGCGAAGTGCCAGGAATAGGTGGCAGGCCCGGACCCGATCGGCCACAACTGGAACACGGTGACCTCGTAGCCGAATTCGCGCTTGGCGCCGCTGGGGTCCACGCCATACAGATGGCCGACGAAATACCACCATTCCAACTGACTGTGGTGCGGACCCTCGTCGCGCGGCAATTGCACCGGCGTGGGTTCTTCGAACACCTGCGCAGCCACGGGTGCGGACGAGAAGCCGCACGCGATGACCATGGCAGCAGCGAGCCAGCCGCGGAAGCGGCTAAACGTTTTTGTTGACAGACGCATTGTGATCCCCTGCAAGATGATGATGGATGTCGTACTGATTGGATGCGACTGGGCACTTCACGGCAGGACGCGCATCCCCCAATCCACGCCCCACGGGTTCATTTCGGCGAATGCCCTGCCGGTGATCGATTTCCCCGCCACCGTGCCGACCACCTTGGCAGGACCCTCGAAATAGAACTTCTGCGTGGCCGGCGCATACAGCTCGGCGTTCTGCAGCGTCGGCGTGATCGTGATCGCGCCGTCCGGCAAGGTGACCTTCCATTGCGCCGGATAGGTGTAGCCGGTGTTGGGGCTCGTCCAGCTGCCGATCCGTTCGAGCTTGAGCGCACTGGGATCGAGCGGGGTGTAGTGACCTTCGGCGGTCTTGACGGCGAGCGCCTGATCGACCGTACCGTCGCCCTTCATGAAGAAACTGATGTTGTATTGGCTGTTGTCGTCCAACGACACGCCGAACCAGGTCCACCCGCTGTTGGCGTCGCCCGGGATGCCGTTGGCCCATTCGTGGTCGTACCAGGAAGTGCCGGTGACCTTGACCGGCACGCCGTGATCCCAGACGGTGCCGCTGGTTGCATTGACGTTGAAGGAATAATACGGCGAGATGAATCCGCCATAGGTTTCCACGCCATTGGTTCCGTTCAAGGTCGGTTTCTGCAGCGCCTGGGTACTGAGGTCGATGGCATAATCCAGATCGACAGGCGCGGCCTTGGCATAATAACTGCCCATCGAACCGCCCATCTGGAAGCCGGCGACGTCCAGATCGAAACGATCCGTCGACGTGGTGAACGGCCCGGTCACCACCTGCTTCTTGAAACGGAAATCGCCGCGATCCAGATCCGAGATCGCGAAATGCGCGTCGTAGATCGGTGCGGTATTGGCGACACCAACGATCTGAAATACCACCATTTCATACGCGTATGAGTGTTTTCCCCCAGATGGATCGGTGCCGTCCAGAAAACCGGTCATGTACCACCATTCGGCCGGCTGGCGATGCGACGCTTCGTCGTGTGGGAGCGAGATGCTTGTTTCGATGGGTGGAAATGTCCCGATCGCCTGCGCGGACGCGGCGGGCGCAAGCAGCGTCGCGGGAAACGCGAGAGCGGCGATCGCGAAGGCATGCACGAGTTCGTGCATCCGAATCATTTTCATGACGGAATCCCCTGAGTAGCATTAAGTGAGTACCGACTGCAGCTGTCGGGCTTGCGTGGAACGCGATGACGTTTTGTGCAGTGCAGCGATGTCGCGTTCGATTCAAATCTATTGCCGCCGTTGTGGCTGTCAATGATTCAATTTTAAATTTTTCAATCCTGCAACGCAGGTCTCATCATGACAGCGCATGACGCTCAATCGGCGTCGGCGGCAGCGGGATTTATAACCAATTTCCGACAATCACCGCAGACGATGCGCAAATCGCAGAAAATTTCCCCATACTTATTTTCCGCAATGCGCACGGACGTTCCGTGCATAGAAATCCGCCGGTCACGCTTCCTGTCCAAATAATCGTCCAGTGCAAAATGTTCCACGCCGCGGCATCCGCGAGCAGAGCCTCAAAGCATCCGGTCGGCCGCGGCCACCGCATCGGCGATCAAGCCGTTGCAGCGGCGCGCATGCGTGAAGGTCATGCCATGGGAGGCGCCGGCGAGTACCTCATGGCGCACCTGCGGCAGCCAGGCCGCCAGGGCGGCGGCGTTGTCGCGGTACTGGGCCGGACTGCGTTCGCCGGCGACCAGCAACACCGGCATCGCCAGGGCAGCGGCCTGCTCGGGTCGGTACGCCGGCAGCACGTCGGCGATCTGCGGCACCAGGGTCTGCGCGTTGTCGCGCACCATCTGCCGAAAGCTTGCGCTGCTGCGCGCCCAGGCGCCGGGCTGGCTGACCGAATCGACGAAGCATTCCAGGCCGGCCTCCACCTGGCCACCCTGCAGCAACGCGATCGCCTGTGCGCGGACCGCCTGAACGTCGGCCGGCAGGCCCTGCCGCTGCGGGCCGCCCGGATCGAACAGGGTCAGGCTGGCGATGGCATCCGGCCGCAGCAGCGCCGCCTGCCAGGCCACGGCGGCACCACGGGAATGACCGACCAGATGCACCGGCCGCGCTTCCTCGGCGATGAAGGCGGCGAGCTGCTGCGCATGCCAGCGCCAGCCGAACGCATGCCGCGACGCCGACGGCAGCCGCGGGTAGTACTGGCCCAGGCTCAGCGCGCTGAGCTGGAAGCGGTCGGCCAGGCCGCGCAGTTGTGGCGCCCAGTAGCGGTAGTCGCACAGGGCCCCATGCACCAGCAGCACCGGCGCGCCCTCGCCCACCCGCAGATAGGCCAGCGCATCGTCCGCGCCGAGCCGGCGGACGGCCGGCTTGGGCAGGGGCGTGCGCGAACTGCTCGTCGCGATCATGCGTGCGACACCGCGACTACCGCCAGCGACGCCGACAGCCAGCGGCCAACAACACCATCGTCGCGCAAGCAACACGCCGTTTGCGTCGAAAGGGAAGTGGGGAAGCGCTCGGCATCCCGATACGATAGCCGTATCGCCCCGGCGCGGCGACACTGCAGCGATGCGGTGGCGATGGGCGGCACAGGCACAGCATCGCGCTGGCCGCGCGGCACACGCGCCGGAACGGCGGCGGCAGCCTCCCACCCACAAGGCTGCCAGAGCACGCTCCCGCATGAGGGCTTGTGCGACGCAGGGTCGCGCTGTGTCGCACCCTGCATGCATCAGGCAATGACACCTCCAGAATGTGGCGCGTCCGCGGCGCGACGATGGCGAGGCGATGACCTTGATCTCACCGCAAGGGTGTTCCGCGCTTGCCACCATCGCACCGCGGACGCCGCTGCCTCCGCCTCAGGCGCATCACCCGCGCCGAGACGGTCGAACCCGGCCTGGCCTTTCCCCCGATCAGCCAGGCCGCCGGGACGCAGAGGCGGCAGCCGCCCCTGTGTCCCTCGCCACTCCGTCAGTCGACGAAGCTCAGCACCAGCGCGCGCACCTGCTTCACCGACACGCCCGCCTGCTGTTTCAGCGCGCCGAGCGCGTAGGCGCTGAGCGTTTCGCGGTCCATGCGTGCGGCCGAACGCGGCGCCACCACGTGGAGCGTGCCGTCTTCCAGCAGGGACAGGCGCAGCGTAGCGTTCTCGTCCGCATCGACGGCCACACTGGTCTGGGCGCTGGCGCGAACGTTCTGCTGCAGGTTCGGCGCGGTCGGCGCGCTGCCGTCCAGCGGGTGCAGCGCCAGGCTGCTGCCCAGGTCTTCCACCCGCAGGCGGCCAAGCGCGCGGCCTTCGCCGTCGAACACCGTCAGCACCGCCACTTCAGGCTGCGCCAGGGTCTCGCCACCGGTAGCGAGGCTCACGCCGGCACCGTTGCGCAGCACCTGCTCCATCGCCACATCGCCCGGGGCACCGCCGCGCTGGCCGGCACCCTGGCTTGCGGCGCCAGCACCGCCCTGGGCATCGACGACGTTGCCTGCGCCGTTGCCACCGGTATTGGCGCCCGCCGAGCCGGTGGCACCGTCGGCCGCGGTGATCCCGGTGCCCGTGCCGATCGCAGCGCCGGCAGTGCCGCCGGCACCGCCCGAACCACCGGCGCTACCGCCAAGGCCACTGCCGCTGCCACCGGCGGCGCCACCCGATGCCGTGCTGCCGGCGCCGGTCGGATCGAGCGAGGTTCCACCCAGCCGCGGTTGCGCCGATGCGCCCAGTTCCCCCATCGCGCCGGCCGCTGCCGAAATCGCGCCCGCCGCCGTCAACGAATTGCCGTCGGCGGTGCCGCCCGGCTGCGTGCCGTTGCCCCCCATGCTCGGCTGCGAGACCGCGTCCACCGCGTTGCGGCCCGGCAGGTCCTCGATGCCGGCGACGGTCTGCTGACGCGCGTCGGTCAGGCGGTAGTTGCCCGCGTCGGCACCGCTCAGGGCCAGTGCGATCTGCACCGTCTTGCCCGCCGCGGCCGAGGCATTGTCGTACTGACCCCGACCCTGCAGCGCGACCTCGTCGCCAGCGACCACGCCACGCAGCGGCGGCAGTACCAGCACCGCGTCGCTGCCGCCGTCGAAGCGCTTGTCCAGCACGGCCACATTGCCGACGGTCAGTGCCTTCGCCGCCACGTCGCCGCGCGACTGCAGGCTGGTGTTGACCAGGCGATAGTTGCCGGCATCGCCACCGCGCAGGTCCGCGGTCACGTCCACGCGCTTGCCGGTGCCGGCGTTCTTGGTGTCGTAAAGGCCCTGCAAGATCAACGCCACGTCGTCCCCACCGACCGTGCCGACCAGGCCGCTGCTACCGACGGTGGCGGTCCGGTTGCCGTCGTACACCTTGGTGGTCACGCTCAGCGTGCCGGCGTCGATCGTCTTGGGCGTGATGTCGCCGCTGGACTGCAGGCGCGTCGCGAGCAACTGGTAGTTGCCGGCATCGCCACCGCGCAAGCCCGCGGTCACGTCCACCCGCTTGCCCGTGCCGGCGTTCCTGTCGTCGTACTGGCCCTGCAGGACCAGTGCCACGTCGTCCCCGCTCAGCGTGCCGACCGGGCCGTTGCTGCCGACGTTGGCGGTGCGGTTGCCGTCGTACACCTTGGCGGTCACGCTCAGCGTGCCGGCGTCGATCGTCTTGGGCGTGATCGAGGCGGTACTGCCGCGCGGCGTCGAGGTGGCCACGTCCATGACGTAGTTGTCGGCATCGGTGCCGCCGAGTTGTGCGGCGACCACGACGCTCTTGTTGTCGCCGACGTTCTTGTCGACGAACGCGGCCTGGGTGGCGACGGACACATCGTCGC
The DNA here is from genome assembly GCF_009192895.1 of Xanthomonas sp. LMG 12460. NCBI lineage: Bacteria > Pseudomonadati > Pseudomonadota > Gammaproteobacteria > Lysobacterales > Lysobacteraceae > Xanthomonas > Xanthomonas sp. LMG 12460. Next base: position 40,101 of record NZ_NKUH01000066.1, read on the forward strand.
CGACGACGGCATTGCCGAGCGTGGCGTTGCGCACCTGCGCGCCGATCCCGCCGTCGTACACCTTGCCGGCGATGTCGACCGCCACCGTCAGCGTGCGCTTGGCGATGTCGGCATAGGCCGTGCTGTCGACCAGGTAGTTGCCTGCATCGCTGCCGCCGAGCGCGATGCCGGACACGGTGACCTGCTTGTTGACGCCGGCGCGCTTGTCGGCGAACACCGCGCCGGATGCACCGGCGAAGCGCACGTCGTCGCCGCTCACCACGCCGCTCAGGGCCGCCGACCCCAGGCTGGCGGCGGTGGTGCCGTCGTAGACCTTGCCCTGGATCGAGCCGGCCCCCAGCTGCAGCGTCTTCTGGCCGATCGTACCGATGTTGGCACTGGCGCTGGTGCTGGCCAGACCGTAGCCGTACACGCGCACCGCGCCGTTGCCGGCGTGGTCCACGCTGAGGCCGTCGACGGTGACCGCCTTGCCGTGGCCGACGTTCTTGCTGTCGTAGTGCGCGGCGGTGCCGGTGACGACAACCGTATCGCCGTCGATCGCACCGCTGCTGGCCGTGTAGCCGATCCCGCCCAGTGCGGCAGCGGCATTGCCGTCATAGGTCTTGCTGGCTGCGCCGGTGAGGGCGACGGCAACGGTCGGGGCGACGCGGTAAAGGAAACCGCTGCCCGCATCCAGCACGGTGCTGCCGGTGCCGGCGTTGTACTGCTTGAACTGCGGCGCCAGACCGCCGCGGGTGTCATTGAGCGGCGAGGTGGAATACACCAGCCAGCGGCCGTTGCCGGTGCTCACCGCGCTGCTGCCTGCCTGATTGATGAAGTTGCGGCCGGCCGCCAGCAGCACGCCGGTCTGTCGCTGCGCGGCATTGCCCGCGCTCACCGCCTGTTGCAGCGTCAGGTCCGCGCTGGCGCCGGTCAGGCGCACGTCCACCGCGCCGGTGGAGGCGATGCCGGCGAGGCCATCGACACTGCCGACCAGCAGGCTGCCGTTGTTGCGGAAAGTCAGGTCGCCGCTCTGCGCCGCGATCGCGTTCACCAGGGTACTGGCGGAGGTCAGCGACACCGCGCCGCTGGAGCGCAGCGCCAGCGCCGCGGCGGTCAACGCGCCGCTGCCCTGGATGCCGGTGCCGGCGACGTCGTTGAGCGACAGCGTCTGCGCGGCGCTGATCCCGTGGTTCAGGCTCAGGCCGCCCTGCGCGGCGCTGAGATAGAGGCTGCCGCCGCTCACGCCGACGTCGTCGGTCTGCTGCAAACGACGCGCCTGCACCTGCATGCGGTTGCCAACGGCGACGTTGAACGCCCCCATCGTCACGTCATTGCCCGACGCATCCACACGCAACGTGCTCACGCCGTTGAAGCGCGACAGCATGCTGCCGCTCAGGACAGTGCTGCTGCCGCCGAACGCGAACGGGTTGCCGCCGGACAGGGCGAAGGCCACGGTAGCTGCCGTCTGATTGCTCAGCGTGGTGCTGGCCGCATCGAAACCGGTGCCGGCAGTGGCGGCGAGGGTGGCGGCGCTGTTGTTGAAGTTGATCGCGCTGTTCAGGCCCAAGGTTCCTGTCGCGTTCAATCCCACCGTCCCGGTGGTGCCGGCGCGCACATTCAAGCCGGTCAGTGTGTCGGCGAGACCCAGGCCCCAAGTGGCGCTGGAACTGGCGATCTGGGTGGCGCCGCCCACGTCCAGCGCCAGCGTGGTGAAGTTGAAGGTACTGTCGCTGAGGGTGGCGCCAGCGCCGGCGGTGACCGCCAGTTTGGCCGCAGATACGCCGCCGTTGACTCCCAAGACGCGTTGGCCGCTCTTCAGGCTCACGGTGCTGGCGCCAGTGACGATGTCGCTGTCGAACACCAGGTCGCCGCCGTCGCTGCGGCCCACTTCCAGCGTGGCCGCGTTGACCTGGCCGATCGTCGCGTTGCTGAGCCCGGTGCCCAGATGCAGGGCGTTGGCCGCGGTCATCTGCCGGATCGTGACCTTGCCGTTGCCGCCGTTGGCGGTGACATGCTGGCTGAGGTTGATGGTGTCGCCGGTCAGGATCACGTCGCCGGTGCTGTTGCTGAGGCTGCCGGCGGTGATGTCCAGGGTCTTGTCGAGCAGTTCGAAGCTGCCGCTGGCGTTGAAGTTGTAGTTGCCGGAGACGCTGATGGTGCCGGTGCCGTCGGCGCGGCCGATGGTCAGGTTGCGGATGCCCGGCAACTTGTTCAGCGTCGCCGCAGAGGCGAAGCCGTTGGCGTCGCCCAGCACCATGTTGACCGAAGGGTCGTACGGCTCCAAGCGCATCGACGCGGTGCTGAGGTTGTTGAGAGTCGACGAGCCCCAGTCGATCTTGTTGGCGCGCAGCACCAGCACGCCACTACCGGTATCGAGATTGACCGGTACGTTGCCGAACACGATGTTGCCGCTGGTGTAGATGCTGGCGCCGCCCTTCATGGTGAAGGCGGTATCGATGTTGAAGTCGCCACTGGCGTCGATCAGGCCGTTGAGGATCTTCTCGCCGCTGGTGTAGCTGCCATCGGCCTTGAACAGCACGCGCCCGGCGCCGAGGGTCATGTTGGAGTTCAGTGTCACCGCGCCCTGCCCGGTGGACAGGTACACGTTGCCGCCATTGCTGAAGATCGGCGAGTTCAGGGTCAGGTCGCCGCCACCCATGTTGTCCGAGTCGCCCCAGATGCGCACGTAGCCGCCATTGGTGGTCAGCGCGCCGCTGACCGAGATGCCGTCGGCGCCGTACAGGGTGATCGAGCCGGCGCCCGGGGTACCGTTGCCGTTCTGGGTGACGTCGTGGGTCGGCAGCGTGCCGGGATTGGTGCCGGGGCCATGTGCGATCAGGTTGCCGATGCTGCTCAGGAAGCCGGTGTTGGTGCGTCCGCTCTGCATGTAGATGCTGCCGGTCCCGAACACTTCCACCGTATTGGTCGGATTGGCGAAGCTGATGGTGCCGTTGGTGTTCTCCAGACGCAGGCTGACATTGTTGGCCATGCTCAGGCGGCCGTTGCCGCCGTTCAGCGACAGGTCGCCGAAGGTGATGCCATTGTCGGCCACCAGCATCACGTTGGCGTTCTGCGCCTGCAGGTCCCGCACGTATACCGTGCTTCCGCCCAGGGAACCGATGCCGGTGCCGCCGCCTTGGATGCTGATGGTGTCCGGATCCAGCAGCAGGTCGCCCATCGCGCCGTTGGCCGCGCTGGCATCGGTGCGGCCGCTGTAGGCGAGTTGCTGCTTGCCGGAGACTTCGGCGCGGCCGCCGTTGCCGCCTTGCGCGCCACCGCGCACGGCGATGCTGCCGGCGAACCGGGTGTCGCCGTCGGACCAGACCACCGCTTCGCCGCCGTTGCCGCTGCTGCCGGCGCTGGCGTCGAGCGCGACGCTGGCATCGGCCTCCACGTGGGTGGCGTTACGCAACGCCGGATCGTGCCCCTGCCAACCGCCGCCGACGTGGATGGCGCCACCGCCGGTCGCGCCGCTGGCATCCAGGCGCGCGCCGCCGTCCAGGCGTAGCTGCTGGCCTAGCACGTCGATGCGGCCGCCCTGGCCGGTCGCCGAACTGGCGTCGAGGCGGCCGCTGACGTGGACCTGGCCGGCGTCGCCGCCGTCGAGCAGGATGCGACCGCCATGCGCGCCCAGCGAGGTCGCTTCGACCACGCCATCCATGTTGATGACGCTGGAGCGCAGCGCGCTGGCGCCGGCGGCGCTGAGCACCACGTTGTTGCCGCGGATGGTGCCGCTCTGCGCCAGTTCCGCCTTCAGCGCGTCCTGGGCGACCGCCAGCGACAGCAGGCCGTCGCTGCCGAAGTCCACCGCAACGCGATCGCCTGCGGCCAGGCCGACCTGGCCCGCCGCGATGCTGCCGGTGTTGCTCACCGCCGGCGCCAGCAATGCCACCACGCCGCCGTTGGCGCGGATCGCGCCGTCGTTGCGCACCGCGCCGGCCGCACCGCTGGCGACGAAGCGCGCGTGGCCGCCCAGGAAGTCGCTGTCGCTGATGCCAAGCGAGCTGACCAGCAGCCCGCCCACGTCCACCTGCGCGCCCTTGCCGAAGTACACGCCGTTGGGATTGACCAGCCAGACCTGGCCGTTGCCGCTCAGTTCGCCCAGCACCTGGCTGGGCGTACCACCGAGCACGCGGTTCAGCGCGATGGCGGTGCTGTCGGGCTGCTCGAAGCGCACGCTGGCCTGGTTGCCGATGTCGAAGCTGTTCCAGTTCAGGATCAGCCGCTGGCTGTCCTGATGCACGGTCAGGTTGGCGCCGTGCTGGTCCAGGTGCGCATTGCCGGCGGCGATCTGCGCGCCGTCGGGCAATGCGCCAGGATCCACGGCATAGGCCGACAGCGGCACGCTGCCGATGGCGATCGCGGCGGCGGCAGCGCGCACCACGGTGCCGCTGCGCTTGCCGCGGCGGCGGGAAATCTCGGCGGCGACCACGTAGGCGCCACGCAGTTCGTCCCAGATCAAACGGTAGATGTGATTCATGCGAATCGTCCTCAGAAGGCGTGGAGTGGCGGCGTCAGAAGCGCAGGCTGGCCTGCAGCCACAGGTAGTGGTCGTCGCGCAAGCCGTCGGCGTTCAGGCCGGCGGCGCTGCGGCCGGGGTTGTCGCCCAGCCGGTGCGCCCAGGCACCGCGCAGCGACCAGCGCTCGCCTTGCAGGTTCAGGCCGATACCAGCGCTGGACAGGTCATACGCATTGCCCGACCACGGCATCACCGATCCCGCCCACGGATCGATGTGCTGACGCACGTGGCCGTGATCGGCGAACAACAGCGCCTGCGCACGCACGTGCCTGGCGACGAGGAAATCGCGGCGCAGCTCGGCATTGACCAGCCAGCCGTTGTCGCCGCTGCCTTCGCCGACCGCATGCCCGCGCACCCCGGACGGGCCGCCGAGCAGGAACTTCTCCGATGAATCCAGGTTCTTGCTGGCGAACTGGCCATTGGCACCCACGTACAGACCCCAGTTGCTCAAGCCGCCCAGGCTCTGATTGCGCTCCACGCGCCAGACCAGCTTGTTGTAGCTGCCGCGGGTGCGCGCGCTCAGCCCGTCGGCGATGCGGTCGGCCGCGTTGTCCAACTCCACACGGCCGGCGACCCAGCCCAGGCTGGCGCCGAAGTAACCGCCGCCCCACCAACCGTCCCAGGCGTTGCCGCTGAGCATGGTGGTGAGCCGGTCCAGATTGCGCTCGCGCAGGACCTGGCCCAGCGCCTTGTCGACCAGCTCGCGACGCTCGGCGTCCATGCTGATCCACAGGCTGCGCTTGCGCGTGCGCAACAGCGGATAGCTGAGGCCGGCGCTGACGGTACGCGCGCTGCCGCGCAGGTCCAGCGGCTTGAACTCGGCGCCAACCGCGTAGTGCATCGACGAGGCGGCGACGTTGGCGCGCAGACCCGACGGGGTCAGGCCGATGGCGTAGTTCAGACCCAGCAGATCACTGCCGCTGCTGTGGCTGAGGTTCACGCCGAGCAGGTCCTCGTGCTCGAACGGCCGATTCACCGCGCCCCAGGCGCTGCTGCGCCACGCGCCGGTGTAGCGGTTGGCGAAGTTGTCCACGCTCGCGCCGCCGATCCACGCCGGCGCACTATCGGCACGGATCAGCAGGCGGCTGCTGCCGGGCTCGGCGCCCTTTTCCAGCGTCGCACGCGCGCTCACGCCTGGCACGTCGTTGATCAACAGCAGCGCGCGCTCCAACTGGTCGTTGCGCACCGGCCCTTCGGGCAAGGCCGCATCGGCGATGCCGGTCGCGCGGGCGCGCAGCGCGGCATCGTCGGACAGCACCTGCACGCGGCCGGGCGCGTTCTGCAGACGCCCGATCATGATCGCGATCTCCAGCTCGCCGTTGCTCAGGTCCTGCCGCGGCAGATAGGCGCGCGCCAGCAGATAACCCTGCGCCTGCAGCGCGGCACTGACCCGCTGCGCCAGCGCCTGCAACTGCGCGTGGGTCAGCGACTTGCCCAGCGCATCGGCAACCACCGCCTGCAGCGCCTGCGTGTCGATCGCGCCCTCGGCTCCGCTGAAGCGGACGCGGTCGATGCGTGCGCTGAAGCCGCCATCCGGCGCATCGGGCAACGGCGCCTGCAGCAACGCGGCCGCATCGTCGGCCGGCGGCTGCAACCGTTCCTGGCGCTGCTGCTGGTTGAGCAGCGAACCCGCGTCCGGCGGCGCCGTCTGCGCAAGAGCCAAATTGACAGCGAGTGGCAACGAGCCGAGGCCAAGAAGCTTGGCCAGCCGCGTGGTATTCATGCAATGTCCCCGTGTGGTGCGCAGAACGCGCCCTTGTTGATCGGCGCCATTCTGGAGATCACGAGGGTGTGAAAACTTACGAGTTCTGACACGCCCGCGTAACGTCAGAAGACCGCATACGCATCCCGCTCGCGCCGCAGAATTGCAGGCTTTTTCGGCGGATTTTTGGCGCACTCAAACGGTCGGCGCCCGGCACGCCACCCTCATCGGCGGCGGAATTCTGACGCGCATCGCCGGCGCCACAGCGTGCGCGCACTCGATTGCGCAAGATCGCCATCGCACGCTCGCCTTACGGTGTGGCGCAGTCACTCCACGCGCACGGGCTCGGTCGTCAGGTAGCCGCGCGCGTGCTCGGTGCGGATCGGCAGTTCTTGGCGGCAGGCGTCGCGGCAGCGCCGACGCAGCCGGCTGATCAAGGTGTCGAGGCGACGCTGGTCGAAGGACATCCAGTCCCAGCCCAGCGCCTCGGCCACCTCGCGGCGGCCGGCCATCTCGCCGGCGCGCACGGCCAGCACCCGCAACAGCGCGAACTCGCGCGCGCTCAGTTCCAGACGCGCATCCTCCGGCGTGTACAGGCAGCATTCGCTGGCGACCAGACGCCAGCCGCGCGGCAGCCGCCGCAACAGCGCACGCACGTGCGCCGCCAGTTCCGCCAGGCGCACCGGCTTGACCAGATAGTGGTCGGCCCCGTTCTCCAGGCCATGGATGCGGTCCTCGCTGGCACCGCGTGCGGTCAACATGATGATGCCGACGCCCGGGGAGGCGCTGCGCAGGCGCTCCACGATCTCCAGGCCATCGGCATCGGGGAGCCCGCGATCGAGGATCACCACGTCGAAGCGCAGCCCGGCACTTGCGGCGAAGAAGGCCGCGGCCGAGCCAGCGGATACCACGCGGTGTCCGGCGCCGACCAGATAACTCTGCAGTTCCTCGCACAGATCCACTTCGTCTTCGAGCAGACCGATCAATGCCATGTCAGCGTGCCTCCCCGGCGCGGCGGCGGCGCGCGACGCCATGCCGTGCGCCGCATGTGCGGTGCGTGCGCATGCTCACCGCCCCTCCGCGGCGACGGCCTGGGGCAGGCGCAGGCTGAAGGTCGCGCCGCGGCCGTCGCTGTCCAGGGTCAATTCGCCGCCCAATCGCAGGGCGATGCGCTTGACCAGGTACAGCCCCAGCCCCGCGCCGGCAGTCCCGCCGCTGCCGCTGCCGCGCGCGAACTTGCGGAAGATCCCGGTGTGCTCGTGCTGCGGAATGCCGGGACCCTGATCGGCGACGCCGAGGATCAGGGTCTGCGCCTGCGCCGTGGCCGTCAGCCGTACCGGTTGTCCCGGCCCGGAGTACTTCAGGGCGTTGCCCAACAGATTGTCCAGGGCGATCCGCAGCAGGCCGCGGTCGCAATCCACCCGCAGCGGCGCCTGCGCCAGTTCGACCCGCACGCGCTCGCGTGACGGATCGAGCGCGTCCAGCACCTCGTCGATGAGCGCGGGCAACGCAAACACCTCGCGCTTGAGCGCGCCTTCGTCCGAGAGCACCTGTTCATCGTCGAGGAAACGTTCGATCAACTCGGACATGCGCTCCACCGATCGCTGGATCTTCTCGATGCGGCGGCGTCCTGCCGGCTGCAGCGCGGTCTCCGTGTCCTGCAGCATCTGGCCACTGGCATGGATGATCGACAAGGGCGTGCGGAACTCGTGCGACAGCAACGTCACGAATTCGCGCTGCTCCTCGCGCAGCCGCTGCTCGGCGACCAGTGCCTGCCGCAATTGCGTCTTGCTTTCGCGCAGGCGCTGCTCGGTGGCCTGGCGCTGCACGATTTCCTCGGCCAGTTCGCGGGTGCGTTCGCGCACCTTGTGCTCCAGCGATGCCTCGGACTGCTGCGAGAGTTCCAGCGCCAGGGCCAATGCGTCTTGGCGCTGCTTCTCCAGCGCGTAGAAGCGTTGCGCGAAACTGAAGGTCAGCAACAGCAGGTGCAGGGTCAGGCCCACCGCCAGCGGCGCGCCATTGCGCAGCCACGGCGTGTTCGGCAGCAGGCCAAGGTTGATCAGGAAGCCGCGGAAGAATGCGATGTACAGCACCAGGAACGCCACCAGGTACAGCTTGGCCATGGCCTGGCCGCGCCAGCTCAGGTAAGCCGCCACCAGCAGCAGCAACGGTACGCTGACCAGGCTCAGCCCCTGCACGAACGGCATCACCGTGCCGAACCTGCCAAGCAGGAATCCGCTGCAGGCGACGCCGATCACCAGCCACACGAAGGTTTCGTAGGCGCGCGACAGCCGCGGGAAATGCGTGTGCAAAGCCATCAACCGCACGCTGAAGGACACGGCGATGGCCACGCTGAGCGCCAGCACCACGCCGAGTACGGTGTCGCCGCCATCGTGCGTGTCCAGACGAAAGAACGGGCCGACCAGGCCCCGGGTCTTGTACACGCTGTAGCCGCTGGTGGCGATGTAGGCGACATACCAGCGCACCGGCCCCACACCGCTGCGTCGCCAGATGAAGGTGCCGGCCATGCACAGCGCGAGGATGAAGCCCAGGAAGATGCTGTCCTGGCTGGCGGACAAGGCCTCGTGGGCGAGCAGCGCCTGCGGCTCCCACAGCTTCAGCGCCACCGTCATCGCGTTGCGCTCGGTCAGGCGCAGGTAGACCTCCGGATAGCGTCCATCCGGCGCTTCCAACTGGAACACCGGCGTCCGCAGCAGGTAGGGGTACTCGCGCTGCGACACGTCCTCGCCGCGGCGCAGTTCGCGGAAGCCACCGCCAGGCTGCGGCACGTATAGGCGCACGGTATCGGCCAGCGGCGCGTCCACCTGCAACATCAGCACCCGAGGCAGGCGGGTCATGCGATCCAGGCGCAGGCGCAGCCAGACCGCATCAGGGATGTAGCCGAGACTGAACTCCGGCGACGCCGGCTGCAGGTCGCCGCGCGCCGCCACCGCGTGCACGTCGAGCGTGCCGGCACGGTCGCGCAGCATCTGTACGTGCCCGTCCAGGGCAATGGAGCGGCGGCCCTGCTCGGAGACCGACTGGATCCCGCCGCACCCGCCAAGCAACAGGACGATCAGGAGCAACAGGGGCGTGAGCGTCGAGCGGCGGCGCATGAAGAACCCGGCGTTGTATCCGAACGTGTGCGTATGCAGGTGGCGGGCGTCACTGAAAGCACTGCGAGCGGCATCCCCATGCCGGCCCTGTGGCGGACACTACCCTGGCCGCTTCGAAATTCTACACAGGGAGACATGTAATGTGAAATTCATCAACCTATGACGTTGCGCAACACCTCGTTCCGTGCGTTCCGGCGCACGTCCCGTCTCCGAACACGCACGCAGCCAGTACCACGCCTGGCGCCCTGCTCGGACACCGCGCAGACGGCTCCAGCAGAGCACGCCGCGTACCATGCTTCTGGGAGCGGATGGGACGCTGACCAAGCGCTGGGACAAGGTCGGGGTCGCGCGGGCATGACGCATCGGCGCCACAGCGCCCGGCAGCGAGCAACGCATGCGTTCGCACGGCCGCAGGGCGGCGGAAGCGAAAGAGTAAAGAGGAGCCAGCGCAGATGGCGGACAGGACGCGGGCGATGCCAGACAGGATCGGCATGCACGGCGGGGGATGGCGCGCCCGGAGGGATTCGAACCCCCGACCAATGGCTTCGGAAGCCACTACTCTATCCGGCTGAGCTACGGGCGCAACGGACGCGCATTCTAACGGCATTCGTGGTCCGCGTCTCCCCCATTCGCACGGCCCGGCGACGGCGCGCGCGTCATGGGCATGCGGCCGCCGCCGTCCGCTCACCGGCACCTTGCGTCGACATGCGGCGCGGCGGCCACCTCGCCGTGGACGCCTGGCGCCCGTCCGCGTCCTGCGGCGCTCGGCCAACCAACGCAGGACACGGCGCATCCACCTCCGCGACGCGCCGCCGGCACCACGCGGCTGCTACCCTTGCGCGATGGGTTACGAACGCTACGAAACGCCTGCCGCGCTGCCGCCGCGCGCGCGCCTGGGCCAGTATTGGAAACTGCTGCGCGGCGACCGGCCGATCGGCGTGCTGCTGCTGCTGTGGCCGACCTGGTGGGCGCTGTGGCTGGCCGCCGATGGGATACCGCCGCTGTGGACCTTGTTCGTGTTCACCGCCGGGGTGTGGCTGACCCGCTCGGCCGGCTGCGTGATCAACGACTACGCCGACCGCTGGCTGGACCCGCAGGTCGAGCGCACCCGCAGCCGGCCGCTGGCCACCGGCGCGGTCAGCGGCCGCGAAGCGCTGGCGGTGTTCGCGGTGCTGATGCTGGTGGCGTTCGCGCTGGTGCTGACCATGAACGCGCTGACCATCGGCCTGAGCGTGGTCGGGCTGTTCCTGGCCGCCAGCTATCCCTACCTGAAGCGCTACACCTACCTGCCGCAGGTCTACCTGGGCATGGCCTTCGGCTGGGGCATTCCGATGGCCTTCGCCGCGGTGCGCGGCGAGGTGCCGGCGCTGGGCTGGCTGCTGTACGCGGTCAATATCCTGTGGGCCACCGCCTACGACACCTGGTATGCGATGGTCGATCGCGAGGACGACCTGCGCGCCGGCTCCAAGTCCACCGCCATCCTGTTCGGCGAACTCGACCTGGTCATCCAGGGCGTGCTGTACGCGCTGATGTTCGTCGCTCTCGCCTTCGTCGGGCATCGCGCGGACCTGGGCGTGTGGTACTGGGCCGGGCTGGGCGTGGCGGCGTTGCTGGTCGTCGTCGAATTCCGCATGGCCCGGCACCGCGAACGCGCTGCGTGCTTCCGCGCCTTCCTGCACAACAACTGGGTCGGCCTGGCGATCTTCGCCGGCATTGCCGCGGCGCTGGCACTGCGCGCCGGCTGACACCGACGCGGTTCGGCAGCCCGCTTCGGCGGCGCGCAACAAAACCCTGGCCACAGGCCACGCGATAGGCACGGGTCCGCCATGCGGTGCAGGCACAGCCGGTGCAGCGCTCACGGCACCCGCGCCACCACCCAGGCATCGACCCGTTCGACGCCGGCACGGCGCAGTGCCTTTGCCGCGGCGTGGAGGGTCGCGCCGGTGGTCATCACGTCGTCGATCAGCGCCACGTGCGCCGGCAACGCCGCCGAATCCGGCACCGCGAACGCACCACGCAGGTTGTGCCGGCGTGCGCGCGCATCCAGTTCGGATTGCGCCGCGGTCGCCCGCACCCGCTGCAGGTCCAGGCACAGCGGCAGCTCCAGCGCGCGCGCCAGTGGCCGCGCCAGTTCCAGCGCCTGGTCGTAACCGCGCTGGCGCAGCCGGGCCGGATGCAGCGGCACCGGCAGCAGCGCCTGCGGCCGCGGCAAGGCCGCGCAGCGTGCCTGCAGCAGCGCGGCGAGCAGGCGCCCGGCGGCCAGGTCCTGATGGAACTTGAAGCGGCGCAACAGGCCATCGACCGGCGCGGCGTACACGCAGGCGCTGGCCACCCGCTCCAGCAACGGCGGCCGGCGTTGGCACGCGCCGCAGACCTGCTCGGCATCCAGCGCCGGCAACGGCAGCGCGCAGCGGCAGCAGGCCGCCGCATTCCAGGGCACGCCGTCTCGACAGGCGGCACACAGGTCCAGGCCCGGCGCGCCGGGCTCCCCGCACACCAGGCAGCGTTCCGGCAGCAGGCGGCGCTGCAACCAGCGCCAACCGCCGTCAACCAAACCAGTCATTGTGAAGTTGACAGGACGTTGCATGCTTACCAGACTGCCCGCTTTCCCAGCCGCTGACCGTCAGGAAACCCCCATGTCCGCTGTCGTCCGACACGACTGGCAACGCCAGGAATTGCTCGCCCTGTTCGACCTGCCGTTCCCGGAACTGCTGCACCGCGCCGCCGCCGTGCATCGCGAACACTTCGATCCGGCGCAGGTGCAGGTGTCCACGCTGCTGTCGGTGAAGACCGGCGGCTGCCCGGAAGACTGCGCGTACTGCCCGCAGGCGCAGCGCTATGCCACCGGCGTGGAGGCGCAGAAGCTGATGAGCACCGAGGCGGTGCTGGACAAGGCGCGCCAGGCCAAGGCCGCCGGCGCGTCGCGGTTCTGCATGGGCGCGGCCTGGCGCTCGCCCAAGGACCGCGATATCCCGAAGGTGGCGGAGATGATCCGCGAGGTGAAGGCGCTGGGCCTGGAGACCTGCGCCACCCTGGGCATGCTCGACGGCACCCAGGCGCAGGCGCTGAAGGCGGCCGGGCTGGACTACTACAACCACAATCTGGACACCGCGCCGGATTTCTACGACTCGATCATCCACACCCGCCAGTACCAGGACCGCCTGGACACCCTGACCCACGTGCGCGACGCCGGCCTGAAGACCTGCTGCGGCGGCATCGTCGGCATGGGCGAGTCGCGCGACCAGCGCGCCGGCCTGCTGCAGGCGCTGGCCAACCTGCCGGTGCATCCGGACTCGGTGCCGATCAACCGCCTGGTGCAGGTCGCCGGCACCCCGCTGCACGGCACGGTCGAGCTGGACCCGTTCGAGTTCGTGCGCACGATCGCCGTCGCCCGCATCGCGATGCCGCGGGCGATGGTGCGGCTGTCGGCCGGGCGCGAGAGCATGAGCGACGAACTGCAGGCGCTGTGCTTCTGCGCCGGCGCCAACTCGATCTTCTACGGTGAGAAACTGCTGACCACCGGCAACCCGGACACCGAGCGTGACCAGGCGCTGTTCGCGCGGCTGGGGCTGCGGCCGATGCAGGTGATGGTGGATGCCGACGCGCACGACCATCCCGGCACCGTGCACGCGGACATCACCGCCCAGCCCACACCGGCGATCGCCGCCGCGCTGGTCTGAGCCTGGGGCGTCCGTCCGCCGATCCGGCCGTCCATCGCCGGCGGCGCCCGGCCCGGCCGGGGACGCGCTACGCTAGCCCGCCAGATGCCCGTCCCGCGCCCATGGCCCGTCCCGACCTGCACGACCGCATCCAGTCCGCGCGCGCCCTACGCGAAGCGCAGGGGCGCCTGCGCGTGCGCCGCAGCGTCGGCCGCCGCGACGGCGTGCGCCTGGAAGTGGACGGCCGCTGGCTGACCGGCTTCTGCAGCAACGACTACCTGGGCCTGGCGCAGCAGTTCGAAGTGGTCGCCGCCCTGCAGGACGCGGCCGCGCGCGAGGGCGCCGGCGCCACCGCCTCGCACCTGGTGTGCGGCCACCACGCGCTGCACGAGGCGCTGGAACGCGAGATCGCCGACTGGCTCGGCTATCCGCAGGCGCTGCTGTTCGGCAGCGGCTTCATCGCCAACCTGGCGGTGCAGCAGGCGCTGCTGAGCGAGGAAGAGGACGTGTGCGTGCAGGACCGGCTCAACCACGCCAGCCTGCTCGACGCCAGCCGCCTGGCCGGCTGCCGCCTGCGTCGCTATCCGCATCTGGATGCCGAAGGCGCGATGCGCCAGCTCAAGCACGCCGCCGACGGGGCGGCGATGCTGGCCACCGATGGCGTGTTCAGCATGGACGGCGACGTCGCCCCGCTGCGCTCGCTGGCGCTGGTGGCGCGCACCCAACAGGCGCTGTTGTACGTGGACGACGCGCACGGCGTCGGCGTGGTCGGCCCGCAGGGGCGCGGCAGCGTCGCCGAGGCCGGGCTGGGTGTCGACAACGTTCCGCTGCAACTGGTGACCCTGGGCAAGGCACTGGGCGGCTACGGCGCCGCAGTGGTCGGCGATACCACGCTGATCCGGCATCTGGCCGAAACCGCGCGGCCGTATCTGTACACCACCGCGCTGCCGCCGGCGCAGGCCGCGGCCTCGCTGGCGGCGGTCAAGCTGGCGCGGCGCGACCAGTGGCGGCGCGAGCGGCTGGTCGAGCTGATCGCCCTGTTCCGCGGCGGCGCCCGCCGTCATGGCCTGGAGCTGATGGCCTCGGACACGCCGATCCAGCCGCTGCTGTGCGGCGAGGAGCGCACCGCACTGGCGTGGTCGGCGGCGCTGGAACAGGCCGGCTACCTGGTCTCGGCGATCCGCCCGCCGACCGTGCCGGAGGGCAAGTCGCGGCTGCGCGTGACCCTGTCGGCGCTGCACACGCCGGCGCAGGTGCAGGCGCTGCTGGATGCCCTGGCGCTGGCCCGCGATCGCGTGGCCGCGCACCCGCCCGGCGTGCCGGCGTGAGCGCGACCGGCCTCGCCGCGCGACGCGCGGTGTGGGACGCGCTGGCCACGCTGTACCTGGACACCGCGGTCGACGCACACCATCCGCAGATCGCCGCCGTGCTCGCCGCCTCGCCGTTCGCCACCGACACGCTGTGGCAGATGCTGCGCGAGGACGTGCATCCGCGGCTGGCGCCGAACCTGCTGACGCCGGCTGGCGCCTGGCAGGGCATCGACGGCGACTGGCTGAGCGCGGCGATCCAGCAGCGCCGTGGTGCGCATCGCGTGTCCGCCTGGCGCACCCGCGACTATCCGCGCCGACAGTGGCGCCTGCTGCTGCCGCAGGTGCTGGCGCAGCGCGCGGCACACTGACGCGACGGCCGACGCTGCCTTTCCTGTTCTTTCGCGACGACGGACGACGATGCATATCGACACCCTGGGGCAGGGCCCCGATCTGGTCCTGCTGCACGGCTGGGCGTTGAACGGCGGCATCTTCGCGCCCTTGGTCGAGCGCCTGTCGGCGCAGTACCGCCTGCACCTGGTGGACCTGCCCGGGCACGGCCACAGCCGCGGCGACGACACGCCACTGGCATTGCCGCACGTGGTCAGCGCGATCGCCGCGGCCACGCCGCCGGCCGTGTGGCTGGGCTGGTCGCTGGGCGGGCTGTTCGCGCTGCACGCCGCCGCCACGCAACCGCAGGTGCGCGGGCTGGCGATGCTCGCGGCGACGCCGCGCTTCGTACGCGGCAGCGACTGGCCGCACGCGGTGGAGCCGCAGGTGTTCGAACAGTTCGGCCGCGATCTGGCCGAGGACTATCGCGGCACCCTCGAGCGCTTCCTGGCACTGGATACGCTCGGCTCGGCGCACGCGCGCGCCGAACTGCGCACCTTGCGCGAGGCGCTCGACGCCCGCGGCGCGCCCGACCCGCACGTGCTGCAGGACGGGCTGACCCTGCTGGAACGTACCGATCTGCGCCGCGCCCTGCCCGGCCTGCGCGTGCCCAGCCTGTGGATCGGCGGCCAGCGCGACCGCCTGGTCCCACCCGCGGGCATGGAGGCCGCCGCGGCGCTGGCGCCGAACGCGCGCGCGCTGATCGTCGCCGGTGGCGGCCACGCCCCGTTCCTCGGCCATGCCGATACCGTGGCCGAAGCACTTCGCGGACTCCTGGCAACGCTGGACTAGCGGCGTCGCGCCGCGCGTTCCACGGTGCTGTCGTAGCAGTGGCTTCAGCCGCGACACGCCTGTTGCGTCGGGTCGCGGCTGAAGCCGCTCTACAAGCGCTTGCGTCGAGCCCGGCGGGTGCACTGTGGGAGGGACTTCAGTCCCGACGCATTGCGGGCACCTCGAACAACCTGCCAGGACCTGGAGCCAGGGGTAGCATCTGTCGCAACGGCACCAGAGCGGCGCCTGATCGTGGTGGTTGGGAGGCTGAGGTGGCCGCTGGGCTACCTCAGCCGATCACGCTGGCACCATGGCCCGCTCCTGTAGCCGTGCCAGCCGCATCACGTTATGGCTGGCGACCTTCAGCCCGATCACCACCTTTGCCCGCGCCAAA
>NZ_NKUH01000067.1:0-13849 GCF_009192895.1 Xanthomonas sp. LMG 12460
GCAAGTGAGACCGGCGGCGCACCCCAAGCGCTAACGTCTCCTCAATCCAGATCAGCGCGTGCGTCGCGCTGCATGATGCGTGCAGCGCGGTGCACCATCCGCCTGCGGCGTGAGGTACGGCGTGCGGATTGTGCGCAGTTGCGCGTGCAAACGCCGCAAGATGCACAAGTGCGCGCATGGCAAAGCTGCGCACAATGCAGGCGCGGACACAGCGCAGGGGCGTGTCTGCGTTTCCTCTTGCGAAGGATGTTGCGCATGCCACTGTTCCGTATTCCGCAACGCTGCGGCGTTGCCCTGTTCGCTGCGATGCTGTCGATCCTGCTCTGCCTGCCGATGCTGGCGCAGGCGCAGGCCACCCGTTATCGCGACGTCGCGCCGCTGTTGCTGGGCGTGGCCTGGTATCCGGAGCAGTGGCCGGAGGCACAGTGGGAGCAGGATTTGGCGCTGATGCAGGCGGCGCACGTGCGCGTGGTGCGCATCGGCGAGTTCGCCTGGAGCCGAATGGAGCCGCGCGAGGGGCAGTACGATTTCGACTGGATGGACCGCGCCATCGCCGCGGCCGCGCGGCATGGGATGGTGGTGGTGCTGGGCACGCCGACCGCGGCGCCGCCGGCGTGGTTGACCCAGGCCTATCCGGACACCTTGCGGGTTAGCCAGGACGGCGTGCGCGACGAGCACGGCAACCGCCAGCAGTTCTCCTTCGCCAGCGCCCGCTACCGACGCTTCGCGCATGCCATCGCCGAGCAGATGGCGCAGCGCTACGGGCACAACCCGCACGTGGTCGGCTGGCAACTGGACAACGAGTACGCGCAGTCCTCGTTCGATCCCGAGGCCAAGGCGCAGTTCCACGCCTGGCTGCAGCGCAAGTACGGCAGCATCGAGGCGCTCAACCAGCGCTGGGCCACCGCCTACTGGAGCCAGACCTACAACGACTTCGCGCAGATCCCGGTGCGCGAGGATGAGGAAAATCCGGCGCTGTTGCTGGAGTGGAAGCGCTTCGTCAGCGACACCTGGGCCGACTATTCGCGCAACCAGATCGACGCGATCCGCCCGCATGCCGATCCGCGCCAGTTCATCACCACCAACACCATGGGCTGGTTCGCCGGTTTCGACGCCTACACCGTGCACGGCGTGCTCGACATCGCCGCCTGGGACGACTACGTCGCCGGCGAGCGCTACGACTGGGTCGACAATGCGGCGCGCCACGATCTGACCCGCGGCTACAAGCAGCGCAACTACTGGGTGATGGAAACCCAGCCGGGCTTCGTCAACTGGCGCGCGACCAACGTGGCGCTGCGCAAGGGCCAGGTGCGGGCGATGGCGTGGCAGGCAGTGGCGCATGGCGCCGATGCGGTGTCGTACTGGCAGTGGCGCGCCGCGCCCAACGGGCAGGAGGAATACCACGGCACCCTGGTCGGCGCCGACGGCACGCCGGTGCCGGTGTATGCGGAGATCCAGCAGGTCGGCGCGGAGTTCGCCAAGGCCGGTCCGGCGCTGGCCGGCACCACACCGCAGGCGCAGGTGGCGCTGATCAACGACTTCGACAGCCGCTGGGCGATCGGCTTCCAGAAGCACGCGGCCGACTTCGATCCGGTCGTGCAGATGAAGAGCTTCTACCGGCCGCTGCGGCAGCAGGCGCAGGTGGTCGACGTGGTCTCGGCGATGGCGCCGTTGGAGCGCTACAAGCTGGTGGTGGCGCCGGCGCTGAACGTGCTGACCGAGGCGCAGGCGCAGCGGCTGAAGGCCTATGTCGAACACGGCGGGCACCTGGTGCTGGGGCCGCGCAGCGGCATGAAGAACGTCGACAACGGCCTGCATCCGCAGCGCCAGCCCGGCCCGCTCGCGACCTTGCTTGGCGGCCGCGTGGAGCAGTTCTATGCGCTGGACAAGCCGATCCCGCTGGTCGGCGCGGGCGCCGACGGCAGCGCCAAAATCTGGGCCGAACAGTTGCAGGCCACCGCCGCCGACACCACCGCACCGCTGCAGTACGGCGCAGCCAATGGATGGCTGGACGGCGCGCCGGCGCTGCTGACCCGGCGCGTCGGCAAGGGCCGCATCAGCTATGTCGGCGGCTGGTTCGACGACGCCACGCTGGATCGCCTCACCGGCGACTGGTTGCGCGACGCCGGGGTGCAGGCGCCGCTGGCCGATGTGCCGGAGGATGTGGAAGTGGGCGTGCGTAGCGACGGCGCGCGCCGCATCGTGGTGCTGATCAACCACGGCGCCACCGCACACACCGTGCGGCTGCCGGCGTCGATGCGCGCGCTGCTGGGGCCGACGCCGAGCAACGACACGGTGCAACTGGCACCCGATGACGTGGCGGTGCTGGAACAGCGTCGCTGAGGACTGCCGCGGTGCGCTACGGCGTACTGCCAGCCACGCGATGACGGATCGGTACGATGGGTGTACCTGTGCCGCGCTCGCCTTGGCCGCGTCGCGCCTGTGCGCCACGCGCATGGACACGCTCTACAATGCAGGTGCCAGCGGGCGTCGCCGCCGCCATCGCGTCGCGGCCTCGTTCCCTCACTGGAGTTGCACTTGTCCTTGTCTTCCTCTCGTCTCCTGTCGCCGGTGGGCCGGCTGTTCGCCGCTGCCGCCGTGTTCGAAGGCCTGACCTGGGCCGGCCTGTTGCTCGGCATGCTGCTCAAGTACGGCACCCAGACCACCGAGCTGGGCGTGTGGCTGTTCGGCCGTCTGCATGGGGCTGCATTCCTGCTGTACGTGGTCGCCAGCCTGCTCGCCGCGCTGCGGTTGCGCTGGCCCTGGTGGGCGTGGGCGCTGAGCCTGCTGGCGGCGCTGCCGCCGCTGGTCACGGTGCCGCTGGAACTGTGGTTCCGCCGGATCGGCCTGCTCGGCGCGCCAGGGCAGCGTGCCGTGGAATAGTGCAGGCGCTGCGGCGCAGGCGAGACATCTTGCCCTGTGCGATGCGCTGCATCGGTAGTGTGTTGTGACTGCATTCTCCGGCAGCGCTCTAGAATGCTGTCCCCAGTGCAGGCGAGGAGGCCATGGGCAAACGCAAACGACGACCGCCCCTGCCAATGCCGACACCCACGCGCCTGCAACGGCTGGTCGCGCGTCTGGAACGGCCGGTGTTGATGCTGATGGCCGCGGTCATGGTGGCGTGCGCCGCGATGAAGCTGTACCTGCTGGCGAAAGCGCTGCAGAGCGGCGTGTACATCGGCGTACCGAGAGCCGGGCCGAAGCGGATCTATCTGCTGGCGACCGATCCAGGCCACTATTGGTTCTCGATCGCGTGGGACAGCGTGGTCTGCCTCGTGTTGCTGGCGCTGGCCATCGCCACGGGCTGGGCGCTGATGGCGTTACGCAAACCGAAGTAGCGTTGGGTCGGCGGATCGCCGCGACCGTCACCTGGCCAGGCAACGCTGCCAACGCTCGGCCACGCGCTGCGCGAACCAGGCGGTGGTGAGCTTGCGGGTGATCTTCGGGCTTTCCAGGGCGATGCCCGGCAGTACCGCGCGTGGCAGCGGCTTGCCGGCATCGCGGTCTGCCAGGGCGAACACCTGGCGATACAGCGCGCTGTCGCCGAAATCCGCCTCGCCGCCGCGCTGCAGTTCGCGGCGGATCGTGCGCGCGTCCATGCCCAGTTGCGTGCCCAGGCTGCGTGCGGCGCGCTCGGTGGCGCCGGGGGCGTCGAGGTCGGCGCCGGGCGTCAGCGGATCGCCATCGAGGGCGAGCGAGATGCCGCTGGCGCGCGCCAGCGCGGCCTGGAATGCGGCATTGCGGCTGGCGTACCAGCCCGCATTGAAGTCGGCGAAGCGGTACAGCATCGCCGCCGCGTTCGGGTAGCCGAGCAGGTGGCGGGTGCCGAACCAGATGCCGCCTCGGCGAGTGAACACCGCGTGGCGCACGCCGTCGCTCAGCGGATACGGATAGCCGTCGGTATGCGCCTGCGCGAAGGCGATGCTCACCTGCATCGGCCCGGCGGTGTGCACCGGGTTGAGGTCGCCGAACAGGCGCTGGCCCAGCGGCACGCTGCCGGCGATGTCCTCGAAGATGGTGCTGAGATCCTGTTCGGTGCGCGCGGCGGCTAGGCGCTCGGCATAGCTGCGTCCATCCGGCCCGCGTAATTGCAGCGCTGCATCCAGCGCAAACGCCGGCACATGCACCGCCGCCGCGCGCCGCTGCAGTTCCGCCCGGGCGATCTTGCCCAGCCCCGGCACCGGTGGATTGGTCTGGTAGGTCGATTCCTGTTCGATCACCGCCAGGACCGCACAGATGTTCTCGGCGTTGGTGCCCAGACTCTGCGAGGCCAGGGCCACGTAGACGTCGTCGGCCCAGCCGCGGCGATCGGGTACCGTGGCCGGGATACGCCGGGCGATGTCGGCCTTGACCTCGCTGGGCGTGCGCTCGGGCATACGCGGCGCCTGTGTGGCGCAGGCGCCGAGCAAGGCGGCGCTGCACACGGCGAGCAGGCGGACGAAGACGGCGGTGGACATCGGCGCGGCGGCTCCAACGGAGTGGCGGTCGCCTGCATCCTACAGGTGCGCTGTCGGCACCGCGCCTACGTCGCTGGTGCCGACACTGTGCGGTCGGAGGTCGCCGCCGCTTGCGTGTCCGCGTCGGCCACATGGATGCCGAAGCCGCTGCGGCCGGGTGCAAGATCGGCCCGCAGCGTCAGTGCCGGGATCGCGTAGTCGCCGCCATTTTGCTTGCGGAAGGCGATCGGCGCGGTACTGAACAGCGTGTCCAGCCGTTCGCCCAGCGCCGCGCTGGTCTGCCCGAAACGCGCCGCATCCATGCGTCCGCTGCGGTACACCACGAACGGCGGCAGCACCTCGAAGCCGGGGTAATGCAGGATGCCGTGCTGGATCGGGAACAGCAGGTCGTCGATGGGGCCGTTGATACCGCGCGGTGCGTAGTGCGATTCCCAGCCGCCGGCGGTGACGATCAGCATCGCGCGCTTGCCGGCCAGCGTGCCTTCGCCGTAGCGGTCGCCCCAGTGCGTGTCGGAGTGTTCGCCGACGCCGTAGGCAAAGCCGCAGGCATACACCCGGTCCACCCAGCCCTTGAGGATGGCCGGCATCGAGAACCACCACAGCGGGAACTGCAGCAGCAGCGCATCGGCCCAGCGCAGCTTGTCCTGCTCGGCGGCGATGTCCGCGCGCTGGCGGCCGCTGGCGAAGGCGCGCTGCGAGTCGCGCGAGGGATCGAAGCGCGCGTCCGCGGCGCCGTCCAGGCTGTCCTGCGCGTCGACGGTGGCTTTCCAGTCCATTGCATACAGGTCCGACACCTGCACGCGATGGCCGGCGGCCTGCAGGCGTTGGACCGCCACCTGCTTGAGGGCGCCATTGAGCGAGGCGGGTTCGGGATGGGCATAGACCAGCAGCACGTTCATGCGGGTTCTCGGTGAGGGAAGGTCTCCACGCTAGGTCGCGCTTCGCTATAGTGGAAATGAATTGCCTTGATAGTCGCTATTGCCATGGTTGATCTGCGGCGCCTGGACCTCAATCTGCTGCTGACCCTGGACACGCTGCTCGACACGCACAACGTGACCCGCGCCGCGGCGCGTCTGCATCTGTCGCAGCCGTCGGTCAGCGTGCACCTGGCCAAGCTGCGCGAGGCGCTGGGCGATCCGTTGCTGCTGCCGGGGCCACGCGGCATGCGCCCCACTGCGCGCGCCGACGCGCTGCGCGTCCCGTTGCGCGAGGCCTTGCAGGCACTGCAGCAGGCGGTGGCGCCGGACGCGCCGTTCGATCCGTCGCGCGCGCAGACGCTGTGGCGGGTGGCGGCCAGCGACTACGGCGCCTCCACCGTGCTGCTGCCGGCGATCGCCGCCTTGCGCCGGGTGGCGCAGGGCACCCAACTGGCGGTGCTGCAGCTGTCGCCGCCGACGATCGCGCAGCAGGCCGAACAGGGCCAGATCGACCTGGCCCTGCACACCGTCGCCGACGCGCCGCCCGGCCTGCGCCGACGCACGCTGTTCGCCGAACACTACGTGCTGGTCGGTCGGGCCGGCCATCCGCGGTTGCGACGACGGCCGAGTCTGGCGCAGTTCTGCGCGCTCGAATACGTCATCGTCTCGCCCGATGGCGGCGGTTTCAGCGGCGTCACCGATGCCGCGCTGCGCGCGCATGGCCTGCAGCGCCGGGTGGTGCTGTCGGTGCCGCACTTCCAGTTCGTCGTTGCCGCGCTCCAGCGCAGCGACCTGGTGGCGATGCTGCCCGAGCGCCTGGTGCGCGACCAGCCCGGCCTGCGGGTGTGCGCGCCACCGCTGGAGCTGCCCGGCTACGAAATGGCCATGCTCTGGCACGAGCGCGTGCACCGCGATCCGGCGCACCGCTGGTTGCGCGAGCACATTCTCGCGTCGATCTGACGCGGCGGAGGCGATCGCCTCAGCGGCGCGTGCCCAGGACGCCGTCCAGGGCCAGCTGCGCGGCGAAGCCGGCCTTCTCCAGGCGTTTGGCCACCTCGCGCGGCACGTCGCGGCCGCTGGTGAGCTTGTTCGGACTGCCGGTGTAGTGGAACAGCCGGCCGCCGCGGCGCAGCACCCGCGCGAGCTGGTCGTAGAAGGCTTGCGCGTAGAGTTCGCCGGCGATGCCGAAGCGCGGCGGATCGTGCAGGATCGCGTCCATCGACGCATCGGCGATGCCGCCGATGGCGGCGCCGACATCGCCATGGGTCAGCTGCAGGCGACCGTCGCTGGCGGCCGGATCCGGCGACCACGGATTGAGCGTGCGCAGCCACAGCACGTCGGCGTTCTTCTCGAACGAATGCAGACGCGCCACCCCGGCCTCCAGCGCGCAGGCGGCGAAATAGCCGAGGCCGCCGCAGGTATCGAGCACTTGCTTGCCGCGCGGTTCCACCAGCGCCACCTTGCGCCGCGCGTCCTCGAACGGCGACAGCTGCGCGCTGGGCAACATCTTGATGCCGTCGATCTCGAAGGTCGGCGCGCCCCACTCGGTCGGCACCAGCTTGATCAGCGCACCGCCGAAGCGCGACACCGCGGCGAACTCGTCGCCGTCCCAGTAGTACAGCGTGCGGTCCTTGAGCTTGCCCGGATAGGGATAGTCGTGTCCCTGCCATTGCCAGCTTTCAGCGCCAAGCAACGCCTGGCCTTGGCTGCGCTCCAGGTCGAGCGACCCGGACCAGGTGGCGGCGCCGGCATCGCGCGCGGCGAGCAGCGCGACGGCGAGCGGACGGGTGAGAAGAGGGCCGGAATAGCGGGTCACGGGGGATCTGCCGGCGGCAGGGCGCGGCATGGGGCTCGGATGCGGGAGCGCATCGTAACCGACGCAGCGCCGAGAGGGGACGATTGCGACGGGCAAGCGCCGCAGTTGCCGTCGCTACGTGCGAAACGCATCGGCAGCATTGCGGCGCCGGACCAAAGTACTACTCCGGAAGAAGCGCTTTGCTCTCCGGTGCAAATCCACCGGGACCGACGTGCCGCGCGCTGCGCGAGCAACGCGGCAGCTTCGCTCAATGCGCCATGCCACCGCGTGCCTGCGCAGGTTCCTGCTGCGGGGCTGGCTGCTGCAATGCTTGATCGCGCTGTTGATTCTGCGCATCCACCTGGCGGGTGCTTTCCTGCAGCGTCGGCGCCTGGTCCAGATCGACACGCGTACGAAATCCTGGTGTGTTGCCGGCGACGAACGCAACCTTGTCCTGCACCGTGACCGCCTGCAGTTGCTGCGGGCCCTGGATGCCCTCGGCCTTGGCCGCTTGCAAGGTGTGCGCGACTTGCGCGTCGGTGGCGCGGGGCATGCGTTCGCGCAACGCGTTGAAGAACGGATGGTCGGCGTGCGTGGCTTCGGAGACCAGCGGCGAACGCTTGGCCTCGGCCAGGGCCGTCCGTGTGTCGCGCCCGACGACGGCATCGTCATCCAGGCCATGCGCGCGCTGAAACTCTTTCAGGGCATGGCGCGTATTGCGTCCGAAGTCGCCATCCGGCTTCAACGGCTTGCCGTCGGCGCCATGGTAGCCCAGCTCAGCCAACTGTTCCTGCAGTGCCCGGGTTTGCTGGTTGCGCTCATCCCCACCCATGCTGGCCAACTGCTGCAGCGAGACCTTGCCGCTCTGGATGTCGGCGACCAGTTCGGGCGTGATGGTCTGGGCCCATTGGTTCGCGGCCTGCACGCGTTCGTTGGCGCCGTTGTCGCCACCATTGATGATGCGGCCCGCTGCACGGGCGTTGTCGCGCAGGTTCTCCGGCACGCGATCCCTCCAATACGCCACCGCGAGATTGGCCGCCGTCTGCGGTTCGGCCGCCAGGTCCGGGTTCTTGGCGAGATCGACATTGAAGCGCTGGCCGTAGCGCTCGTAGTTGTCGCGGCCGGTGTACTGCAGATAGCCGCGGCCATGAAACCGCCAGCCGTCGCCGGGTTCGGTATTGCCGAGATCGGCGCGGTTTTCGTACATCACGGTGGCAATGCGCTGCGGATCGCGGCTGGCGACGGCGTCCTCCACCTGCTTGCGGGTGAAGCGGTCATCGGCCGAGGAGACCGCGGCGATCACGCTGTCGGCCGAGGTATAGCCCA
Organism: Xanthomonas sp. LMG 12460; assembly: GCF_009192895.1. NCBI lineage: Bacteria > Pseudomonadati > Pseudomonadota > Gammaproteobacteria > Lysobacterales > Lysobacteraceae > Xanthomonas > Xanthomonas sp. LMG 12460. The sequence continues at coordinate 8,496 of NZ_NKUH01000067.1, forward strand.
GGTTCTCGTGCATGCGCCGAAAGTGGCCGGTTTCGACGGCGGCGTTTCCCATCAGGTTGGCCAGTTCCGTCGGCGAGGTGATGCCGGAATCGACCGCAGTCTTGAGCAGCAGTGCCGAGCTTTCGTTGAAACGGGGCATGGTTCTCTCCTTGGAATCAATTACTGGACGACGGCGCGGTGCTTGTCCATGGCGTCCTGCAGTTTTTCTGGATCGATCTGCGAGATCGGCGTCCATGCGAAGTCCGCCGGATAGCTGGCGGTTCCGCGGAAGACGTCCATCGCGCCGCTCTGCGGATTCTCTGCCGGTGCCGTGCTGCTCGCTTCCGCCAGATACCAGGCTTTCTTGGCCGGGTCGTACTTCAACGTGTAGGTGACATTGCTGCGCGTCTGCTGGTTGACGTAGACGATTTCGTGCGGCTTCAGGCTCAGGTTGTCGTCCAGGCGCTTCGCGTTGCGCGCCACATCGTTGTAGAGGCAGTCGACCGCTTGCGGGCTACGGTCGGCCACGTTCCATGCCGCATTCGCCTGTTGCAGGACCAGCAGCTCGCAGGTATTGCCTGATGCATCGGCATTGGCGTGGCGGACGATGGCGACGGCATCGGTCCCGCCGTTGCCGGTCAGGTCGTGCTGTTTGAAGGCGAGGATCTGGTCTCCCGGCTTGAGCAAGGGTTGCAGGGATGCCTCCCCTGAAAGCGACGCCGCCGGCGAAGCGGGCGCCTTGGCGGTCGCTGCAGCAGGGGAGTGCGAGTCCGTGCCGCCGTTGGCGGCGTGGTCGGCCGGCGTGGTTTGCGCGGACGGTTGGCAGCCGATCAGGCTTGCCGCAAGGAGGAAAGGCAGACAACGTGGCAGTGATGGCATCGGGCGGTCTCTGGCTGCATGCAACGGACGCGTTGCGATCGGGTTCAAGGCAGCAGGGAGGCCGACGAGGCGGTCTTGGGTTCGCGTCGTCCTGACACGGAGGCAACTCCCGCTCCCTGGATGCAACCGCGAGCGCACCCTTGGTTGCGCTGAGGCTTATAGCAACGCATTGCTTAAGAATTTGTTGTGTCTTGGACGGTTCGCGCGGTCGCTGCTTCCGTTCCCCCCGCATAATGGGCGCCAGTTCCCGTGTGCCCGGTATGGGCCGCCGTTCGATCGCAAGAGGCTCATGATGCTCAAGGGTGTGCTGCTCGGTTTCGCCTGTTACGCCGCCTATTCGATCAGCGATGCCTTCGTGAAGGGACTGGAGGGCTCGCTGCCGGCCTACGAGGTGGTGTTTTTCGGGGCGCTGCTGATGCTCGCGGCGCTGCCGTTCCTGAAGAAGCCGGGCGATCGCTGGCGCGAGGTGGTGGTGGCGCAGCGGCCCAGCATCTGGCTGCTGCGCGCGTTCACCGGCGCGGCCGGCAATCTGTCCGCGGTTACCGCGTTCACTCTGTTGCCGATGGCCGAGGCGTTCGCGCTGATCTTCCTGATGCCGATCTTCGTCACTGTGCTGTCGGTGCTGCTGCTCAAGGAGGAGGTGCGCTGGCGGCGCTGGCTGGCGGTGATCGTCGGCTTCATCGGGGTGCTGGTGGTGCTGCGGCCAGGCTTCCGGCACCTGGGCCAGGGCCATGTCGCGGCGATCGTCTGCGGGCTGGTGGGCGCGGTGTCGGTGATCAGCCTGCGCATGGCCGGGCCCGGCGAGAAGCGCCTGACCCTGTACGGCGCCGGCGTGCTTGGCCCGCTGCTGATGGGCGGGCTGCTGATGCTGCCGACCTTCGTCTGGCCGACCTGGCAGCAATGGATCCTGCTGGCCGGCTACGGCCTGCTCGCCGGCCTGGCCGCGATCTTCATGATGTACGCCTCGCGGTCGGCGCCGATCAGCGCGGTGGCGCCGACCCAGTACAGCCAGATGCTGTGGGCGATCGGCTTCGGCTACTGGCTGTTCCACGATCACCTGGACTGGCCGATGGCGGTGGGCATCGCGCTGATCCTGGGCGCCGGGCTGTTCACTCTGGTGCGCGAGGAGAAGGTCACGCGGTGGTGGCGGCGCACCAAGCTGGTGTGAGCGCGGCCGCCTGAGCCGATCTCGGTCGCCGCACCGGCGCCGATCAGGAAATCGCCGATACGGCCGCGCACGCAGCGCGGCGATGCTGCCCGTTCACGGACTAGGCAATGCAGGCGCCGTGGCCGCGAGGATGCTGCGGTCGCCGCGCCATCGGACTTTCCTTATCAAGATCGGAGAACGGCATGACGAACAATGCGATGGGGCAGTTGCTCGACGCCGCCGCCCATGCGGGCGCGGCGGGTGTGCGGGTGGTGGCAGGCGTGGTCGGCGCGGACGGTGCGGTCCGCAACGGCGCGGGGTACACGGTGGCGCATGTGAGCACCGGCCACTACCTGGTGAGCTTCCAGCCGCCGTTCCAGGCGCTGGATGGCGTCTCGGTCACCCAGATCTATCCCGGCGACGGCAGCACCTGCGACAACGCGGTGATCATCCGCCTGGATGCGGGCCAGGTGCTGCTGAAGACCGGCGACGGCGGCGGCAACCAGTCCGACCGCGATTTCAGCTTCGTCGCGATCGGCCAGGGCGGCGCGCTGGCCTGAGCGACAGCCCCCGCGGCGGCGCGGACGGCATGCGGCGCCGTCCGTGCCGCCGCGGGCGCCACCCGGCGCACGCGCGGCTGGCGCGCGCTGCCGCCATCTTCTATGTTTGCAGGCTAATCCCTCGCGATGGCCTGCGCCCATGACCGATCCGTCCGCCCAGCCCGACCACCTGCAGCGCAGCCTGTCCAACCGCCACCTGCAGTTGATCGCGATCGGCGGAGCGATCGGCACCGGCCTGTTCATGGGCTCGGGCAAGACCATCAGCCTGGCCGGGCCGTCGATCCTGTTCGTGTACCTGATCATCGGCGTGATGCTGTTCTTCGTGATGCGCGCGATGGGCGAGCTGCTGCTGTCGAACCTGGAGTACAAGTCGTTCATCGACTTCTCCACCGATCTGCTGGGGCCCTGGGCCGGGTTCTTCTGCGGCTGGACCTACTGGTTCTGCTGGATCATCACCGCCATCGCCGACGTGATCGCGATCGCCGCCTACGCGCAGTTCTGGTTCCCGACGCTGGCGCCGTGGATCCCGGCGATGCTGTGCGTGCTGTTGCTGCTGGGGCTGAACCTGGTGACGGTGAAGTTGTTCGGCGAAATGGAATTCTGGTTCGCGCTGATCAAGATCGTGGCGATCTGCGCGCTGATCCTCACCGGCGCCGGGCTGGTCGCCTGGGGCTTCCAGTCGCCGTCCGGGCACGTGGCCTCGCTGGCCAACCTGTGGAACGACGGCGGCATGTTCCCGATGGGGCTGGGCGGGTTCTTCGCCGGCTTCCAGATCGCGGTGTTCGCCTTCGTGGGCATCGAACTGGTCGGCACCACCGCCGCCGAGACCGCCGACCCGCGCCGCAACCTGCCCAAGGCGATCAACTCGATCCCGGTGCGCATCCTGGTGTTCTACGTGCTGGCGTTGGTGGCGATCATGGCGGTGACGCCGTGGCGCGAGGTGGTGCCGGGCAAGAGCCCGTTCGTGGAGCTGTTCGTGCTGGCCGGCGTGCCGGCCGCGGCCAGCCTGATCAACTTCGTGGTGTTGACCTCGGCCACGTCCTCGGCCAACAGCGGCATCTTCTCCACCAGCCGCATGCTCTACGGCTTGGCCGAGGAGCGCCACGCGCCGCGCGGCTTCGCCCGGCTCTCGCGCGCGGCGGTGCCGGCGCGCGGGCTGCTGTTCTCCTGCGCCTGCCTGCTCGGCGGCACCGTGCTGATGTACCTGATCCCGAACCTGGTCACCGCCTTCACCCTGGTCACCACGCTGGCCGCGGTGCTGTTCATGTTCGTCTGGTCGCTGATCCTGTGCGCCTACATCGCCTACCGGCGCAAGCGCCCGCAGCTGCATGCGGCCTCCGCGTTCAAGATGCCTGGCGGGGTGGTCATGTGCTACGTGTGCCTGGCGTTCTTCGCCTTCGTGCTGGCGCTGCTGACCCTGCAGGCCGACACCCGCCAGGCGCTGTTCGCCAGCCCGGTATGGTTCCTGCTGCTGGGCGTGGGCTATGCGTTGAAGCGGCGCAGCGCCTGAACCGGTGCGCGCGGCCGGCGTTGACGCTCCGCGCGCGCTGACGGATGCTCGCGGCCTTTCCTGCGCGAGCCTGTCCCGATGATCACCATCCATCGCCTCGGCGGTACCTCCGACACGCCGGTGTGCTGGGTGGACCTGTGCCGGCCGAGCGAGGCGGAGCTGGCCGAGGTCGACGAGAAGGTCGGTTTCGCGGTGCCGACGCGCGCGGCCATCGGCGAGATCGAGTTCAGCAGCCGGGTGCGGGTGGAAGGCGATGTGCTGTTCCTCAACGTGCCGCGCTTCCAGGACGAGGACGGTCCGACCGCGCCGCTCGGTTTCGCGGTGTCGCCGCGGGTGCTGGTGACCCAGCGCGAGCAGCCGATGGCCTCGCTGGATGCGGTGGCCGCGCAGCTGCAGCACAGCCCCTGCCGCAGCAGCGACGACCTGCTGCTGCGCCTGCTCGACGAACTGGTCGGGCGCCTGGCCGACCGCCTGGAAGCGCTGGAGGCGCAGATCACCGAGACCACGCGGGTGGCGTTCGACCGGCCGCATGCGCGGCACAAGTCGCGGCACCTGGAGCGGATGCTGCACGACGTCGGCGACATGGGCCGGCGCCTGGGCGGCATGCACAACGCCGGCCACGGCCTGCTGCGCCTGGCCACCTATCTGGACGATGCCGCGCCGGACTGGTTCGGCGAGGACGCGGCCAAGCGCATCGGCCTGCTGCACAAGGACCTGGTCACGCTGAGCGAGTTCGAGCAGCAGTTGAACGACCGCATCGAGTTCCTGCTCGACAGCGTGCTGGGCATGATCAACGTCGACCAGAACAACGTGATGAAGGTGATGGCGGTGGCCTCGGTGGTGGGCATCCCGCCGACGGTGCTGGTCGGCATCTGGGGCATGAACTTCGCGCACATGCCCGAGCTGAAATGGCACGACGCCTACTACTGGGCGCTGGGCGTGATCGCGCTGAGCATGCTGCTGCCGCTGGCCTGGTTCCGCCGGCGCGGCTGGGTCTGAGCCAGCCGCGCGCGGCGCCGGCCGCGCAGGTCACGCCGCGAGGCTGTCGGCCTCGGCGGCGTCTTCCGCGGTGTCGCCTTCCTCGCCGCTGACGTGCTGGACCGCGGCGATGTCCCACGACACCGTGTCCGGATCGATCAAGGCGTGGATCGCCGCGCCCTGCAGTTCGCGCATCAGCCGTCGTGCCGACGCGGTGCCGTGCGCGACGCTGTCCCACAGCACCATGTCGACCACGCTGCCGTCGCGGCGGCGGGCGATGCGCCGCGACGGCAGCGTGGTC
>NZ_NKUH01000068.1:0-1804 GCF_009192895.1 Xanthomonas sp. LMG 12460
ACCTGCAGGCGCGCGCTGCGGCCGGCGGCCTGCAGCGCCGCCTGCAGGTCGCGCCGCGGTTCCTGGCCGGCGCAGACCACCACCGTGCCCACCGGCAACAGTTGCTCGGCGCCGTCCACGCGGATGCGCAGGCCGCTGTCGTCCACGCCCAGGTATTCGACGCCGCCGAGCATGGTCACGCCCTTGGCCTTGAGCGTGGCGCGATGGATCCAGCCGGTGGTCTTGCCCAGCCGCGCGCCGGGCCGGCCCGGGCCGCGCTGCAGCAGCCACACGCTGCGCGCCGGCGGCTCCGGGCGTGGCTTGCACAGCGCGCCACGGCCTTCGAATTGCGGGTCCACGCCCCACTCGGCCATCCAGCGCGCCGGGTCCAGCGCGGTCGACTCGCCGGCGTGCACCAGGAACTCGCCGACATCGAAGCCGATGCCGCCGGCGCCGATGATCGCGACCTTGTCCGCGGCCTGTACCCGGCCCTGCAGCACGTCCAGATAGCTGACCACACTGGGATGATCGGCGCCGGGGAAATCCACCGTGCGCGGCACGATGCCGGTGGCCAGCACCACCTCGTCGAAGTCAGCCAGCAGGGCCGCATCGGCGGTGGTGTGCAGGCGCAGTTCCACGCCGGTGGCGTCGAGCTGGTGGCGGAAGTAGCGCAGCGTCTCGTGGAATTCCTCCTTGCCGGGAATGCGCTTGGCCACGTTGAACTGGCCGCCGATCTCGCTGGCGCTGTCGAACAGAGTGACGCGGTGACCGCGTTGCGCGGCCACGGTGGCGCAGGCCAGGCCGGCCGGGCCTGCGCCGACCACGGCGATGCGCTTGGGCGCGCGGGTCGGCAGGTAGTTCAGTTCGGTCTCGGCGGCCGCGCGGGGATTGACCAGGCAACTGGCGGTCTTGTTCTCGAACACGTGGTCCAGGCAGGCCTGGTTGCAGGCGATGCAGGTGTTGATCGCCTGCGCCTGGCCGCGCTGCGCCTTGTTCGCCCATTCCGGGTCGGCCAGCAGCGGCCGCGCCAGCGACACCATGTCGGCGCCGCCGCCGGCCAGGATGCGCTCGGCCACGTCGGGCATGTTGATGCGGTTGGTGGCGATCAGCGGCAGCCGCACGTGCGGCTTGAGCTTGGCGGTCACCGCCGCGAACGCCGCGCGCGGCACCGAGGTGGCGATGGTCGGCACGCGTGCTTCGTGCCAGCCGATGCCGGAGTTGATGAGGGTCGCGCCGGCGGCCTCGATCGCCTGCGCCTGCAGCACGATCTCCTGCCAGTCGCTGCCGTCCTCGACCAGGTCCACCAGCGACAGCCGGTAGACGATGATGAAGTCCGGTCCGCAGGCGGCGCGGATGCGGCGCACGATCTCCACCGCAAAGCGCATGCGCTTGGCCGCATCGCCGCCCCAGGCGTCGTTGCGGCGGTTGCTGCGCGGGGCGATGAACTCGTTGATCAGATAGCCTTCCGAGCCCATTACCTCGACGCCGTCGTAGCCGGCCTCGCGCGCCAGCCTGGCGGCGTGTGCGTAGGCATCGATCTGGCGTTCGACGCCGCGCGCCGACAGTGCGCGCGGGGTGAACGGGTTGATCGGCGCCTTGAGCTTCGACGGTGCCACCGACAGGGGGTGGTAGGCGTAGCGCCCGGCGTGCAGCAGTTGCAGGCAGATCTTGGCGCCATGCGCGTGCACCGCGGCGGTCACCTGCCGGTGCGGGCGCACTTCCCATGGCCAGGACAGCTTGCCGCCGAACGGTTTCAGCCAGCCGACCACGTTCGGTGCGAAGCCGCCGGTGACGATCAGGCCGACGCCGCCGGCGGCGCGCTCGG
>NZ_NKUH01000069.1:0-35279 GCF_009192895.1 Xanthomonas sp. LMG 12460
GCGGTCCCCGCGCCGCCGCCGGCCATCGGCTCGCGGATCAGCACGCGGTCGATGCAGAAAACCCACAACGGTCAACTCGAACAGTCGTATGTCCGGGTCAAGGGCAACCATTCGACGATGAGCGGCAGCAGCGACGAACTCGCCAGCATGAAGCGCGAGACCCAGGGCGATGGCCTGTGGTTCCGCCGCGGCGGCAAGCGCTACGTGGTGCACGATCCTGCGCTGCTGGCCCGCTTCGACGCGCTGTTCGAGCCAATCGGCAAGCTGGGCGCGCAGCAGGGCGAGCTCGGCAAGCGCCAAGGAGCGCTGGGCCGCGAGCAGGGCGAGCTGGGCCGTGAACAGGGCAAGCTGGCGCAGGAGGCCGCAGCGCGGGCGCTGGCGCGCATCGACATGGACGCCGTCGCTGCCAAGGCGCAGGCGAATGCACAGGCAGCGCTTGCGCAGCGCCAGGACGCGCTGTCGGCGAAGATGCGCACGCTCGGCGAACAGCAGGCCGCGCTGGGCCGGCAGCAGGGCGAACTGGGCGCACGCCAGGGCGAACTGAGCGCGCAGCTCGATCGCGAGGTCGACCGCCTGTTCGATGCGGCCATCGCCGCCGGCAGTGCGCAGCGGCTGGAGTGATGTCGCCGGCGGCGTGCGCAGCGCCTACGCCGACGCCGCAGTCGCCAGCGCGCGTTCCTCGGCCTCGGCGGCGACCAGGCGCTGCAGCAGCAGCGCCAGCGTGACCACGTCCTGGTGGTTGTGCGCGGCGACGCGGCGCAGGTTGCGCGCGTTGCCGCCGCGCAGGTAGCCCAGCCACGCGGCCGGCGCTTCCGAGCCCGGCAGGTCGTCCTCGCGTACCACGCGCAGCAACTGCCGCTCGATGGTGGCGAGCTTGCAGTTCTCCCAGGTGCCGCGGTAGCGGCGGCGGGTGGGATGCAGCAGATCCACGTGGTCCAGCGCCGACAGCGGATCGGCGCAGCGCGCCAGCCGGTAGCGGGTCTTCAGCAGCGGCGCGTCGTAGCAGCGGCCGTTGTAGCTGGACAGCACCGTGCCCGGCCGCAGCCAGGCGCGGAAGGCCTCCAGCATCGCCTTCTCCGCGCCCATCGTGGCCATCAGCAACTGGCGGATGCGCAGGCCCGGGCCGTCGGCCGGATGCACGGTCCAGTCGGCCGCGCCGATCATGAAGGCGCGGGTGCCGGTGCCGCCGGCCAGGCCGGTGGTCTCGGTGTCGAAGAACAGCAGGTTGGTAGGTTCCACCGCATCCTCGCGGCGGGCGAAGGCCAGCGACAGCGCGCCGGCGGGGATCGGCTGCGGCAGGAACGCCTCGATCAGGTGCAGCCCGGGCGCGATCTCCACCCCGGGCAGGTGCCGGTCCGGTGCCGCGGCCGGTTTGCGTGCGGCCGCCGCCGCGGCGGGTGCGACCGCACGCTCGCGCAGGCCGAGCAGGCGCCGCAGGGCGGACATATCGGTGCCGCCGCGGTCGAACGGGGCGATGGCGATGGGCGGCGCCACCGCGGTATCGGCGCCGCCGCTGCGCGGGGGAGCGGGTGGCGTGCGTGGGGCCGGCGTTGCAGTTGCCTGCGATACGATCTCGCGCGGCTGCGGCGCTGCCTGCCGCGGCGCTTGCGTGGACGTCGCCGCGGCAGTGCCTGCGCGTGGCGCGGCAGACGCGTCGGCTGCGATGCGATGGCCGGAGGACGCCGGCGCGCGCTCGGCGCTGGCGTCGCCGGCCTGCCGGCGCAGCGCGCGCAGGCGTTCGAGGCTGATGCTCATGCGCTCCACTCCGGCAGCGCATCGGCATCGGCATCAATGGCGATCGTGGTTGCGCCGTGCGCGTCCAGCGCCGTGTCGTCCTCGCCGTCGAGCAACAAGCGCAGCACGCGCAACGCCAGCGCCCGCGGCGTGGTCGCGCTTTCCTCCTGCGCGGCCAGCACCGGGCCGACGCAGGCCGGGCAGCCGGCCACGCAGTCGCAGCCCTGCACCAGTTCGCGCGCGCGCTGCACCAGTTCGGCCTGGCGCCGCCACAACGGCTCGCTGAGGCCGACGCCGCCGGGGAAGTTGTCGTACAGGTACACGGTGGGCACGAACTGCTGCAGTTCGACGCTGGCCGGCTCGCCGCTGTCGCCACCGCGCAACTGGCCGCGGCCCTTGGCGTCGGCCACCGCGAACCAGGCGCCGTCGCCGTCGCCCACCGCCTGCTGCAGATCGCGTGCGTCGGCCATCACCGCCACCGTGGCCACCACGTGCAGCGCATAGGCCGCGCCCAGGAAACCATCCAGCGCGTCCTGCTTGCTGCCGAACGCCTTGAGCAGGGTCGCCTGCGGCAACTGCCACCACACCGCGGTGGTGTGCAGCTCCTGGTCGGGCAGGTTGACCGGGCCGTAGCCGATGTTCTCGTGGGTGTAGTAGCGGATCTTCTTGTAGCCGGCCACGCGCCGCACCACGTGCACCTCGCCGTGGTGCGCGTCGCCGCGCCCGGCCGCGCCGCCGTCGAAGCGGTCCAGCACCTTGAGCTTGGTGAAGTCGATGCTGTCGGTGTAGTAGTCCACGTGGGTGCGGGTGACGTAGGCCTTGCGGCCTTCCCAGTCCAGCTTCTCCACCTGGTAGGGCGTGCTCTGCACCATGTGGATGGCGCCTTCGTACAGGGTCAGCGCGGCGGCGGAATAGTCCACCTCGGCGATGATCTGCTGCTTGCCGTCGGTCTTGTCCACCACCACGAAGTTGCCGTCGGCCACCGAGCGAAGACTGACCGCGTTGGCCGGGTAGCTGTCGGCGATCCACTCCCAGCGGTCGCCTTCCTGGTGCACCACCTCGCTCTCGGCCAGCGCCTCCAGGAACACCGCCGGGTCCACCGGGCCGAACGCCTCGCCGGCGACGAAGGTCAGCTCGAACGCGGCGCAGCGGATGTGGTCGAACAGGATCAGCGGCTGGTCCGGGGCGATGCGCGCGTGCTCGGGCGAGGCGTCGGCGAAGAAATCCGGATGCCGCACCACGTACTGGTCCAGCGGCTGCGAGCTGGCCACCAGCACGCCCAGCGCCGGCTGCTGGCGACGTCCGGCGCGGCCGAAGCGCTGCCAGGTGGCGGCGACGCTGCCGGGGTAGCCGTTGAGCACCACCACGTCCAGCGCGCCGATGTCCACGCCCAGTTCCAGCGCCGAGGTGGAGACGATGCCGTCGATGCTGCCGGCGCGCATCGCCCGCTCGGCCTCGCGGCGCTCGCTGGGCAGGTAGCCGCCGCGGTAGGCGCGGATGCGCGGCGGCTTGCGCGGGTCGTGGTCGAAGATGTCCTTCAGGTACTTGGTCAGCACCTCCACCATCAGCCGGGTCTGCGCGAACACCAGGGTCTTGAGCCCGGACTTGATGGCGATGCGCGCGATGCGGTTGCTCTGCGAGCGCGCCGAGGCGCGCAGGCCCAGGTCGGCGTTGACCACCGGCGGGTTCCACAGCAGCACGTGCTTGTCGCCGCTGGGCGCGCCGGAGTCGGTGATCGCGTGCACGCGCTGCTCGATCAGCGCCTCGGCGTGCGCGCGCGGGTTGCCGATGGTGGCCGAGCACAGGATGAACTGCGGCGTGACGCCATAGAACGCGCAGATGCGTTTGAGCCGGCGCAGCACGTTGGCGACGTGGCTGCCGAACACGCCGCGGTAGGTGTGGATCTCGTCGATCACCACGTAGCGCAGGTTCTCGAAGAACTGCGCCCACTTGGTGTGATGCGGCAGGATCGCCTGGTGCAGCATGTCCGGGTTGCTGACCACGATGTCGCCGTGCAGGCGGATCGCCTGGCGCGCATCGCCGGGGGTGTCGCCGTCGAAGGTGAAGGCCTTCACCCCGAGGTCGCCGGCACGGTTGAGGTCCAGCAGCTCGGCCACCTGGTCCTGCGCCAGCGCCTTGGTCGGGAACAGGTACAGCGCCTTGGCCTGCGCGGTCATCGCCGCGGCCACCACCGGCAGCGTGTAGCACAGCGACTTGCCCGAGGCGGTGGGGGTGACGATGGCCACGTGCTCGCCGCGCTGCGCCGCGTCCCAGGCCTCGGCCTGGTGGCTGTACAGCTGCGCGATGCCGCGTTCGCGCAATGCGGCGGCCAGCGCCGGCGGCACGTCGTCCGGGATCGGCGCGTAGCGGCCGGCCTGGCCGGGGATGGTGAAGCTGCCGGTGATGCGGTCGTGGTAGCGGCGCTCCAGCCGCGCGCTGAGCAGGGCGCCATCGCGCGAGGGCATCCCGTCGGTGGTGGACAGGGCGCGCTCGGCGTCCTCGGTGCGCGGGGCTAGGGCGTGGGCGGGCATCGGCACGGCTCTCAAAGCGGAACAGGGAAGCGAAATCGCGTCTCAGGGTATGAGACCGGGCGCGCCGAGGCGAGACGGGCAGGCTGAGCGGATTCAGGCTGGGCGATTGCATGCGGCACGCATCGCTGTTCGCACTGCATGCGGCAGCCTATTGGCGATGCGTGCCGGCCCTGCGCGTCTGTACCGACACAGCGGCCGTCTGCGCCGATGACACGCCCTCGGCAGCGCGTACTACGCAGATCAGGCTTGTGCCGATGGCCGTGTTCCGCGCGAGGCGCGAGGCTTTCGCTACCCGTCGTGCAATGACGGACCCCGTTCACACACTCAGGAGCGAATGCCATGGTCACCGCCGAATTTCTGCAGGATAACGGCTTCAGCAACAAGGCGTCGGTCGACGCCAACATCTACATCAAGGATGTCACCAAGGCGCTGCCGTCTTCCGGCAACCTGCATGCGCATCTGAAGGTGACATTTGCCGATGCGCATCGGCTGGCGTTCGAAATCCACGGCACTATCCGCGTCGACGCAGACGCGCAGGCGTTGGGCAAACGTAGTGGCGACGACAGCACCATCGGTCGCGCTCTGTGGGTGTACGCGGATGGCACGTTCCGCACGTCGGTCGAAGCCGCCTTTTGGCAGGAGCAGGGCGGCGTCACCCCGTCCCAGCTCAAGACCTATGCGCGTAAGCTGAAGGAACAAGTGCGGCAATGGGAGCAGGCACTGGAGCGCGAAGGTGCCGATAGCCATCCTTCGCCGGCAGGAAACAAGCGCGCACTCGACGATCTGGACACGCGCTATCCGCTCGGTAAGTAATCGCCAGCGCGGTCTTGGCAGGATGCTGCGCGTGGCGAAGCAGGGATCAGCCGCTACGCGCGTATCCTGTGCGTCCCCCAGCACCAAGGCACCGCTTCCCGGAGTGCCGAAGATCGCCTTGTCCGCATCGACTTCCTCGCCAGCCCCGCACTACCGCACCGCCGCCGCGCGCCGCGCCGATCTGCTCGTGCATGCCGCCGGCCTGCTGCTGGCCGTGGTCGGCGGCGCGCTGCTGGTCTGGCGCGCCCATGCCAACGACGCGCTGATCGTCGCCACCTGCGTCTACGCGCTGGGCTTGCTGACCATGTTCGCCTGCTCGGCGGCCTACAACTTCGCCCCGCCGCAGCGCCAGCCGGTGCTGCGCAAGCTCGACCACGCCGGCATCTTCGTGATGATCGCCGGCTCCTACACGCCGTTCTTCGTGCTGGCGCTGTCCGGCGCCTGGGTCTGGTCGATGACCCTGGCGGTATGGGGCGTGGCGCTGTTCGGGGTGTTCGCCAAGCTGTTCCTGCCCGGCATCGCCAAGGGCTTCTGGGTGGCGATCTACCTGCTGCTGGGCTGGGCGGGCATGGCGGCGGTCAAGCCGATCGTGGCCGGGCTGGACACGCCGGTGCTGTGGCTGATCGCTGCCGGCGGGGCGATCTACACGGTGGGCGTGGCGTTCTACGTGCGCAAGTCGATGCTCTACAACCGCGCGATCTGGCATGCGCACGTGCTGGGCGGCGCACTGGCGCACTGGTGCGCGATCTGGCTGTGCCTGCGCCCGCTGTCGGCGACGTGAACGGTGGCGCCGATGCGCTAGAGATGGCCGTGCCGCGTCCGTAAGCTCGGGCGTCATGGACAGCATGCACACAGCGGATCCGAACGGCCGGCGCCTGCGCACGATGCTGGCAATCGCCTTGCTGGCGACGTGCGCGAATGTGCAGGCACAACAGGCCGCGCCCGCCGCACCGGCCGCTGCGCCGCCGCCGCCCTCGGTCGCACCGCCGTCCACATCCGATGCCGCCGCGCAGCCCGACATCCAGACCCTGGGCGAAGTGCGCGCGCTGCCGCCGGACGAGGGCGAGCCGCTGGACCTGTACCGCTTCAAGAATCCGGTGTCGCCGCCACCCAACCGCTTCGACAAGGACTGGCGTCCGCCGCCCTCGGTGGAGCAGGTCAGCCAGAGCGGCGGCTACATCGCGCTCGGTGTCTACTACCTGGCCGGCAAGGCGGCCAAGGGCCTGCACGCGCTGACCGGCGGCCCCGACCAGGTCCAGGCTGCCGTCGCGCGGCCACCTCCACAGCTGAGCGAGGCCGAACTGCAGCGCGCCATGAAGGTGTGCGCGGAACAGGGCGGGGGCTGCGCAGCGGGGCCGTGAGCGCGCCCCCGCGCAAGCGTCGCCCACCTCGGCGACCTCAGCCGCAGGCCCAGTCCAATCGCAGGTCCTGGATGTCCAGTTGCGCGATGCCGCCGCCGAAGTTGTAGCCGCCGAAGGCCTCGTCGAACTCGATGTAGTACGGGCTGAAGTCCGGGATGCCCTGTATCGGGCGCATGGTGCCGCCGAGGTGGTTGATGGCGTGGCCGGCGGCCCAGTCGTGCTCGCGGTAGTGCTCGCGGCTGACCACGCCGTCCTGCCAGTAGTAGAACGGCTGATAGCCGCCGGGATCGGGCGCGTCGCCGAACGTCTCGCGCGGCGGTACGCCGGCATTGGGATCGTGCTCGCGCCGGCGCAGCCGCAGCGGACGATGCAGGGCGAAACGGTCCGGCGCCTGCGGCAGCGGCACGCTGCGCGCGTCCCACGCCTCGCATACTGTCGCGCTTCCGACCTGCAGCCATTCCGGCGGCGGCGTCTGCTGCAGCAACGGGCTGTCCACCAGCGGTGGCGGTCGGCATGGCGCGCCATCCACCTCTTCCTGCCGCAGCAGGATCAGCGCATAGGCGCAGTCCAGCACGTCCTGCATGCGCCGCAGCCGCGGGTGGGCCTGCAGCGCGCGTTCGCGGAACGGTTGCAGCGCCGGGTCGGCCAGCGCCTGCGCGGGCGTGGCGATCGCGGCGTGCATCCCGCCCACTGTTCCGGCCGGGCCGCCGTCGTTATGGTCCGGCGCGGTGGCGAAGAACGACACCGCGACGATGTCCGGGCCGTGCACGCGGTAGTCCGGTGGCAGCCGCAGGGTGAAGCCGTGCTGCATCGGATAGCCGCTCCACGGATCCAGCGGCCATTGCGCCGCGGCGATGCCCGGCGGCAGGCCGAAGCACCAGCCGTCGCTGTCGCGAACCGGCGCGCCGTCGTGCCAGTCGCCGGGTTCGATGTCGTAGGCGTACACGGGCGTCTTCGACGGATCGCAGGGTGTGGTGGAGGGTTGACGCGACCGCAGCCCTCAACGCCCGCCGCGCGTATAGCCTTCCAGTTCGTCGGCGCGGGAGCTGATCCGGCGCAGGGTGGCTTCGGCGCTTTGCAGGCCCGCCTCCTGGCCGCGTGCGCCGAACGCACGGTCGAGCTGTGCGGCCTGGTCGTTGGACTGCTGCCAGGTGTACTGCGCGTCCATCAGGCGGGACCGGTCGGTACCGCTGATGCGGTAGCGCAGCTTGTCGTAGGCGCGGTCCAGGCGCTCCTGCTGCACGCGCTGTTCGCGCTGGATGCAGCGGCGGCTCTCGTCCAGGCCCTGGGCCTGCTTGCGGCAGTCGTGGTAGGCGGCGGACAGACCATCGCTCGGTGCAGCGGCGTCGGCGCCGGCCGGCGGCATCTGCTGCAGTTGCTGCTGCATCTGCTGGATCTGTTGGGCCTGCTGCTGCAGCAGGCGCTGCTGTTGCTGCAGTTGCGCATCGCGCGGGTCGGTCTGCTGCGCGGCGGCACTGCCGCACACGCCGGCGACCATCGCGGCGATCAGCCAGGCGCGCAGCCGGCGCTGGTGCTGGGTTCCCTGGTGCTGGTGCATCGTCCTTCTCCTTCGATCGGCAACCGATCCTGCCGCGCGCCGCATCGCCGGTGCGCGGTCGAGGTGGGGCCAAGCATACGGGAAGGCGGTGATGGCTTCATGGCACGGCGATGCGGGCGCTCAGCGGGGAGACACCGCGCTCGTCGAAGGCTTCGACGGCGAACACGTAGTCCTGGTCGCGGTTCAGCGCCCGGATCTCCAGGTCGGTGCCGCGGTCGGCGAACACCTGGTAGGTGAGGTTGAGGCGGTCGGCGCGCAGGCCCCAGCGCACGTTGTAGCCGACGGCGCCGGGCACCGCCTGCCAGTGCACGCGGGCATTGCGGCGGTCGGCCTCGCGCTGCGCGACAACGCCGGTCGGCGCCGTCGGCGGGGCGCCGTCGACGTTGCCGAACACGCGCAGGTCGCTGATCGCCAGGTGGGCGGCGCCGACGTGGCCGTGCACGTAGCGGATGTAGCGGGTGCGCACCGGCGCGGGCAATTGCAGGTAGGCGTTGGGCCGGTCGCGGCGGTCGGTGCCGTCGCCGACCTCGGCCAGCGGCAGCCAGTGGCGGCCGTCGCGCGAGTGCTGCAGCCGGAACGCGGTGTAGATGCCCGGCGCATCGCCGTAGCGGCCGGCACGGTAGTCGGCGAAGTTGACCTGCACCGCGCGCACGCTGCGTTCCCCGCCCAGGTCCACGGTGAGGGTCTCGCCGGGCGTGTTGCGTGCGGCCACCCAGTAGCTGCGCGGGTCCTCGTCGGTGGCGCGGTCGGCGGCGAAGCCATCCAGGGTGGACGAGGCGGTGGCCGGCTTGCGGTAGGACAACAGCATCCAGCCGGTGAACAGCGCCTCCGGGTCGGCCACCGGGCCGTCCGGCATCCAGTGCGGGAAATCGCCGAAGCGGGTGGACACGCGCATCTGTCCGTCGGCGGCGAACGCGGCGGGGAACAGCACGATGCGCCGTTCGAAGGTCCAGTTGGCGCCAATCCAGGCGGTGCCGCTGTTCCACCAGTTACCGTGCGCGTCCTGGAAGGTGGAACCGTGGCCGGCGCCCTGCATGAAGCCGCCGGGCTTGTACGCCACCGGGTTGTAGGGTGCGTAGACGAATGGGCCGAGCGGGTGCTCGCCGACGTACACGCCGTTGGCGTAGGCGTTGTACTCGCTGCCGGGCGCGCCGTACTGCAGGTAGTAGCGACCGCCGGTCTTGGTCATCCACGCGCCTTCCAGGTAGCTGCCGATCGGGCTGCCGTCGGGGAAGCGGGCACCGCGGTGGTCGGGGCCGAAGCGCTCCCAGCCGTGCTGCGCCGGGTCCAGCGCGAGCAAGGGCGTCGGCACGCCGCGGAAGGCGAATCCCTGCGCGTTGCGATCCATGGCGATGCCATACAGCGGATAGCGGTCCGACGAGCCCCAGTACAGGTACCACTGGCCGTCGTCGTCGATGAACAGGTCCGGGTCCCAGGGGCCGGGCGGCACGTCGCTGAGCGGGCGGCCCTTCATCTCGGTGCCGATCGGCTGGGCGCGCGGCAGCTTGGGCAGCAGCCGGGTCAGGAAGTCGAGCTTGCCGCTGGCCGGGTCGCGGGTCTGCAGCAGCGGGCGCGGTTCGAAGGCCGACTGCATGATCACCAGGCGGTCGCCGTCGGCCACCACCGCCGGCGCGACGATGCTCTCGAACGGCCAGCGGCTGGGCGTCACGAACTGCCAGTCGAGCAGGTTGGGGGAGCGCCAGTAGCCGTCGGCCAGGGTCTGGAACAGATAGTAGGCGTCGCCGAAGCGCACGAACACCGGGTCGGCGCCGGTGCGGTAGGAAATGCCTTCGTTGAGTTGCTCGAAGTTGTAGCGGTAATCCAGGTCGATCGGATTGGCGTAGCTGCGCTGGCCTGGCGCCTGCGCCGCGGCCAGCCCGGCGGACGCCAGCAGCGCCAGCGTTGCGAATGCTCTGAACATGGCGATGGCCTTCCCCCCGTGGCGGCGCCGGCTACCGTAGCAAACGCAGCGGCAGGGCGCGATGCGGCAGGCCATGCCGCCGCGGTTACCATGGCGCCCGCCCGTTCGCCGCTGCCGTGCTGCGGCCGCGGTGCCTTCCCTCGCCGACCTCCGACTCCATGACCGCCAACGTTTCGCCGCGCCGCCTGCTGCCCGTGTTGTTGTCGTCCTTGCTGTTCGCGGCCGCTGCCGCCTTCGCCAACGACAGCAGCATCGGCGACGCCAATGGCTCCATCGAACTGATCCGCCAGCCGGACATCCGCATGAGCAAGGAAGACCTGTTCATCAGCGAGGAGCGGGTGCAGGTGGACTACGTGTTCACCAACACCAGCACGCGCGAGCTGCTGGTGCCGATCGCCTTCCCGATGCCGCCGATGTACTTCGGCATGGCCGACCACAGCGCGCTCACCGACTTCAGGCTGTGGGTGGACGGCAAGCCGGTGCGCACCGAGCGCCGGCTGGTGGCGAAGCTGGACGGCAGCGACATCTCGCGCGCCTGGGCGGCCAGCGGCTGGACGCCGGACGACCTGGCCGAGTATGTCGAGGGCGGCACCGTCCCGGCCGGCCGCAAGCCGCTGCCCGCGCGCTGGTTCGATACGGATGGGCAGCCGCGCTTCACCCTCAGCGAGTACTTCGTCTGGCAGCAGCGCTTTCCCGCCGGCGGCACGGTGGCGATCCGCCACAGCTACGTGCCCAGCGTCGCCACCGGCGTGCCGATGCCGGCTAGCGACCTGATCGGCGAGTACGCCAAATCCACCTGCCTGGACGCCGCCACCCAGCAGCGCCTGCGTCGCCGCGCCGGCGCCAACGGCCTGCAGTGGAGCAACCTGCGCTACGTGCTGCGCACCGGCGCCAACTGGAAGGGGCCGATCCAGGACTTCCACCTGACCCTGAAGAAGCGCGCCCCCGGCGACCTGCTTAGCCTGTGCTTCGACGGCGACCTGCAGCGCACCGATGCGCTCACTTTCGAATTTCGCCAGCGCGACTTCGTGCCCGACCGCGACCTGGACATCCTGTTCCTGCGCTGACGCGTAATCGGCGCCCGCAGCGGCCGGTCGCGTCGAAGCCGACATCCGGCTGAACGCCGATCCGGCGCGGTCGGCAGTTTCGACCCGACGCGGTGGCGCGCGCGGCGGCGGATCGGGCAGCATGCGGCGGCGCGATCCCTCCCCCAGGACCCACCCGCATGCGCGATGCCGCCGTTGCCGCTTCCGATCCCGTCGCCCTGGTGGCGGCGCGCCTGGAACGCCTGCCGCCCACCCGCAGCCTGTGGCGCCTGGTCGCGCTGCTGGCGCTGGGCGGCTTCTTCGAACTGTACGACCTGTTCCAGACCGCGTACCTCAGCCCCGGCCTGCTGCGCGACGGCATCTTCGCCGAGGGCGCGGCCGGCGTGTTCGGCATCGCCGACCAGGCCGCGTTCGCCTCGGCGACGTTCCTGGGCCTGTTCCTCGGCGCGAGCCTGCTCAGCCCGCTGGTCGATCGTTTCGGGCGCCGCGCGGTGTTCTCCTTCGCGCTGCTCTGGTACTGCGTGGCCACGGTGGCGATGGGCCTGCAGCACAGCGCGCTGGGGGTGATCCTGTGGCGCGGCGTGGTCGGCATCGGCCTGGGTGTGGAACTGGTCACCATCGATACCTATCTGTCGGAAATGGTGCCGCGGCAGATGCGCGGCGCTGCGTTCGCGCTGGCGTTCTGCCTGCAGTTCCTGGCGGTGCCGGCGGTGGCGTTGAGCGCCTGGGCGCTGGTGCCGCACGCGCCGCTGGGCTTGAGCGGCTGGCGCTGGGTGGCGCTGCTCAGCGGTGGCTTCGCGCTGTCGGTGTGGTGGCTGCGCAGCCGTTTGCCGGAGTCGCCACGCTGGCTGGCCACCCAGGGCCGCCACGCCGAGGCCGACGCGGTGCTGCAGCGGCTGGAAGCGCGCTGTACCGCCGACCTGGGGCGGCCTTTGCCCGCGCCCGAGCCGGCCTCGGCGCCGGCCGCGCCGACGCCGCAACTGTCCGCGCTGTGGCAGCCCCCGTACCGGCGCCGCATGGCGATGCTGGTGAGCTTCCACATCTTCCAGGCGATCGGCTTCTTCGGTTTCGGCAACTGGTTGCCGGCGCTGCTGGCGCGGCAGGGCGCCGACAGCGTGCACGGCCTGGGCTACGCCTTCGCCATCTCGTTGGCGTATCCACTGGCGCCGCTGCTGCTGATCGGCGTTGCGCAGCGCTGGGAGAACAAGTGGCAGGTGGTGGTGTCGGCGCTGGGCGCGATGCTGTTCGGCCTGCTGTTCGCCTGGCAGAGCCAGCCGCTGCTGCTGATCGCCTGCGGCGCGGCGGTCACCTTCTGCAATGCCTGGATGAGCTTCGCCTATCACGGCTACCAGGCCGAACTGTTTCCCACCGCGCTGCGCGCCCGCGCGGTCGGCTTCTGCTACTCCTTCAGCCGCCTGTCCACGGCCGCCAGCAGCCTGCTGATCGGCATGCTGCTGGACCGCACCGGCCACCGCGGCGTGCTCGCCTGCATCGCCGCCAGCCTGCTGATCGCCGCCGCGGTGGTGGGCCGGTTCGGGCCGCGCACCCGCCAGCGCGCGCTGGAGCGGATCTAGGCGTGTGGGATATGTTGAGACGCGCGCGAAGTGGCCTGGCGCACATCGAGGCGTGCATCGCGTCCAGACTGGCCCTTTACCTACCGCGGAGGACGCCATGCAACCGTTCAACGGCGCCAAGCTGGCGCTGCTGTGCGACGACGCGCTGCTGGTGTACCAGCGCGATGTGAAGCCGGAGATTCCCTGGCCGGGACTCTGGGACCTGCCTGGCGGCGGCCGCGAGGACGACGAGAGCCCTGAGCGCTGCGCTCTGCGCGAACTGCAGGAGGAGTTCGGCCTAGTGCTGGAGGAAGACAGGCTGACCTGGGGCCGCTGCTATCCGTCCCTGCAGCCCGGGTCCCTGCCGAGCTGGTTGTTCGTTGGCCGCCTGAGTTGTGTCGAGATCGCCAGCATCCGCTTCGGCGATGAAGGCCGGGGGTGGCTGCTGATGCCCGTGGCCGAATTTCTCGCCCATCCCCAGGCCGTGCCCCATCTGCAGGAGCGCCTGCGCGACTACCTGGCTCAGTGCGTGCAGGGGTAGCTGGTCTGGCCGGCCAGTCGTTGCCTGCGATACGAGAAGCGGGTTTACAGCGTGCGTCGCGGGGCATGCAACCGCCGCTATGACGGCTGCCTCTGCAGCGCCGATCCTGCCACCTTGGGCCATGGCCAGTTCGGTGGACCGGCGCGATGTCGCCGGGGCCAGGGCGCCACGCTTGGCCTGGCGGTGGACCGGCCGTCCTGTCTGGACCGCGCCCGGCGCCGCGTGGGCCAGACGCAGGCGCGGTGTGCGGCAGGGGCCTGCCTCAATCCCGATCACGCGTTCCGGCCGCGCGATTCCTTAACGTCCCGCACCGGTCATCGTCCCTCGACACCATGCCGGGGCGGCCCGGTGCATGCTGTGGCCTCCCTCGCCACGAGCTTCAGCCATGACCTCGCTATTGCCCGTCCCCGTGATGGATGCCGCCGATCACCGCGACCTGGCCCAGGCGCGCGCCCTGCTGGAACACCCGGGCCTGGCGGCGAAGATCGCCAATGCGGTGGGCGCGCCGATCGAGGCGCTGATCAACAAGCGCCTGCCGAAACTGCTGTCCTCGCGCATCGATGCGGTCAGCCAGCGTGCGCTGCGGGTGGCGTTGCGCTCGGCACTGCTGACCCTGCGTGGGCAGGCGCCGGAACGCGCACGGCCGCGCCTGCATGGCGCCGCGGTGGCGGCGACCGGTGCGGCCGGCGGCTTCTTCGGCCTGCCCGGGCTGGTGGTGGAACTGCCGCTGACCACGACCCTGATGCTGCGTTCGATCGCCGACATCGCCCGCGCCGAGGGCGAGCGCCTGGACGACCCGGCGACCGCCCTCGCGTGTCTGGAGGTGCTGGCGCATGGCGGCCGCAGCCACCGCGACGACGGCAGCGAATCGGGCTACTTCGCGGTGCGCGCGGCGATGGCGCAGCAGCTCAGCGCCGCGGCGCAGTACATCGCCGCGCACGGCCTGGGCAGCAAGGGCGCGCCGGTGCTGGTGTCTCTGCTGTCGCGCATCGCCGCCAAGTTCTCGGTCACGGTCAGCGAGAAGCTGGCGGCGCAGGCGGTGCCGCTGGTCGGCGCGGCCAGCGGCGCGCTGCTCAACACGGTGTTCATCTCGCACTTCCAGGCGATGGCGCGCGGCCACTTCATCGTGCGCCGGCTGGAGCGCCGCTACGGCGAGGCGGCGGTACGCCAGGCCTACGAGGCGTTGCCGGCCGGGCGATGAGCCATGGCGGTCGCCGCGTTGCGCTGGCTGTGGGCAGCGCGCGCTGGCACAGTGGTGGCCGCTGCCACGCTTCTCCCGATCTTTCCTTGCCGCAGGTGCACGCCATGAAAACCCGCCACCGTTCCGACAGCGACGACGACCAGCCACGGCTGGCGGTGCTGATCGACGCCGACAACGCGCAGCCCTCGGTGATCGAAGGCCTGCTCGCCGAGGTCGCCAAGTACGGCCTGGCCAGCGTCAAGCGCATCTATGGCGATTTCACCAGCACGCGCATGACCCAGTGGAAGCAGGCGCTGCTGAAGCATTCGATCAGCCCGGTGCAGCAGTTCGCCTACACCAGCGGCAAGAACGCCACCGACAGCTCGCTGATCATCGATGCGATGGACCTGCTCTACACCGGCCGCTTCGACGGCTTCTGCCTGGTCTCCAGCGACAGCGACTTCACCCGCCTGGCGCAACGCCTGCGCGAGGAAGGACCGACCGTGTACGGCTTCGGCGAGCGCAAGACCCCGGATGCGTTCGTGCAGGCCTGCGACAAGTTCATCTACACCGAAGTGCTGCGCAGCGAGGCCAGCTCGGCGGAGCCGGCCAAGCCCGCCGCTGCGGCCGCCAAGCCGGCGGCCAAGGGCCGCAAGAAGCCGGCCGCGACGCCGGCCAAGCCCGAGCCGACGCCCGCCGCGACCGAGACCAAGCAGGCGCCGCTGACCCTGCTGCGCCAGGCCATCGAGGAAGCCTCCGACGACCAGGGCTGGGCCGGGCTGGGCAGCGTCGGCAGCTATCTGAACAAGGTGCGGCCGGATTTCGACCCGCGCCTGTACGGGCACAAGAAGCTCAGCGACCTGCTGCGCCGGCTGTCGTCGCACTTCGAACTGGAGGAGCGCGGCAACGAGGGCGGCGGCAAGCGCATCTTCGTGCGCTCGCGCGGATGAGCTGTCAGCCGCTGCCATTCGCACTGGTGCGTGCCGTCGTGGCGCGCAATGGCACATACAGGTGCACGACACGATGAGCGATCGACCCTACGCCCCGTCCTGCGACCGCAACCGCGATCCGATCCTGCAGGTGCTGCAGCGGCACTTCACCGATCGTCGCCAGGTGCTGGAGATCGGCAGCGGCACCGGCCAGCACGCAGTGCATTTCGCCGCGGCGCTGCCGCAGCTGACCTGGCAATGCAGCGAGCGTGCCGAGCACCTGCCCGGCATCGCGCAATGGCTGGAGGCGGCGGCGTTGCCGAACACGCCGCCGGCGCTGGCCCTGGACGTGCGCGAGGGGCCGTGGCCGCGCACTGGCTACGATGCGGTGTTCACCTCCAATACCTTGCACATCATGGGCTGGGACGCGGTGCAGGCGTTCTTCGCCGGCGTCGGCCAACTGCTGGCAAACAGCGCCGACGGCATGCTGGTGGTCTACGGCCCCTTCAACTACGGCGGCGCCTTCACCAGCGACAGCAATCGCGACTTCGATGCGTGGCTGAAGGCGCGCGACCCGGCCAGCGGCATCCGCGATGCCGAGGCGGTGGACGCGCTGGCCCAGGGGCAGGGACTGGCGCTGCAGGAAGACGTGGCGATGCCGGCCAACAACCGCTGCCTGGTCTGGCGCCGCGGCTGAGGCAGGAGCGCCACCCGGCGATGCCTTGGCGTCGTGCGGGTGCGCGATCGCGCAGGCGGATGCGCCGTGGGCGCCCAATCTGACTGCGTCAGCCATGTCGTGACTGTGCATGCGTCAGCGACGCGCAGTGCGCGGTCGTACCGAATACGCCGACGTGCTTGATGCAGCACTGTCTTGGCCGGTTCCATGCCTGCGCTGCATGGTGGGCGACGCAGTAGGCGTTGCGTCCAGGTGACGAAGCCGCACTCTCTCCCTCATCACGGGTTCACTGCCGTGCCACGGCGGATTCACCGCGCGCTTGCGACTGTGCGCCGACACCCGCCGCCGCCCATGTGCCTGCGGCCGGTGCTTCCTACCTTCGCCACGGAGCGTTCCCATGGACAACAACGACAAAGCCCGCGATCTCAATCGCGATCCGATTTCCGGCACCCCGGGTTCGCATCCGGTCGGGGTCGGCATTGGCGGTACCGCCGGCGGCGTGGCCGCGGGCGCGCTGGCCGGCACGGTGTTCGGGCCGCTCGGCACCTTGATCGGCGCGGCGGTGGGCGTGGTCGCCGGCGCAGCCGCGGGCAAGGGCGTGGCCGAGCGCATCGACCCCACCGGCGAGGATGCGTACTGGCGCGAGGAGTATCGCAACCGCGACTACGCCAAGGCCGATTACGACTACGACCGCGACTACGCCGCGGCCTATGGCCTGGGCCTGCAGGCACGCGAGCAGTATCCCTCGCGCACCTGGGACGAACACGAGCGCGAGCTGTCGCACGACTGGGGCACGCGCCGCGGCGACTCGCATCTGGAGTGGGACGAGGCGCGGCTGGCCGCGCGCGATTCCTGGGAGCGTGCCGACGCCACTTACCGCACCTACGAGGACAGCGACCGCTACTACGCCGATCGCTTCGACACCGTGGACTACCGCGAGACCGACAGCAGCTACGACGACTACCGCCCGGCCTACCGCTACGGCGTGCAGGCGCGCAGCCGCTACCGCGACCGGGTCTGGGACGACCGCCTGGACACCGACCTGGAAAGCGGCTGGGAGCGCGCCAAGGATCGCTCGCGGCTGAGCTGGGCACAGGCCAAGGCGGCGGTGCGCGAGGCCTTCGATTCCGATCGCTACGATCGCCCGGGCCGCGGCAACCCGCCTGATCCGCGGGTTTGATTTCAACGTTCGTTCCGTTGAGTGCCTTCGCTCGGGTTGCCGCCCGGCACTCGACCGAGTGACGTCTTGATACGACACAGCGGCCGCTCGCCCAGGGCCGCTGTGTCGTATGCGAAGTGTACGCAAGCGA
The DNA here is from genome assembly GCF_009192895.1 of Xanthomonas sp. LMG 12460. Classification (NCBI taxonomy): domain Bacteria; kingdom Pseudomonadati; phylum Pseudomonadota; class Gammaproteobacteria; order Lysobacterales; family Lysobacteraceae; genus Xanthomonas; species Xanthomonas sp. LMG 12460. The sequence goes on from NZ_NKUH01000069.1 coordinate 17,154, forward strand.
CCGTGTGGGAGGGACTTCAATCCCGACGCGCAGACCCTTCCGTCATCGGCAGCATCGCGATCGACCGGGATCCATCTGCATGGTAGTAGTGCGCTGCAAACCGTTGGGCATAGGCTGCATCGCCACCTGGTGACATGGCAGGTCGCGGCTGAAGCCGCTCCTGCAGCCTGGTTCCTACGGTCCGTCCGATGTCGGTGAGCTATCCGGAGGTTGTTGAGACGTCGATTGCGACGAATCGTCCTCCTCCGCCTCCGCCTCCGCCTCCGCGTCTTCCTTCAAGGCGGCATCCCACCAGGCCGGCGCCGCCAGCCGTTCTTCTCCATAGCCGTTCATGCAACCTGTTCGTTGTTGCTCCAGGCGCTTGTAGTCCAGGGTGAGACGCTGCACGTCCTGTTGCTCTGGCCACTCTGTGTAGGCGAAGTAGCCCTCGTACTGGTTCCCATTGATGCAGGCGATATACGAATCCGCCCGCAGCCCGGCTGCCTGAAAGACCAACACCCGCGCTTCGCCGTTGCGATCCAGGCGGCCATGGAAGACCGTCCATTTGCCCGACGCGCAACTCGCGCCGGAGATCCCCATGTAGCTCAGACACGGAATCGACCACACGTCCTGCTGGACGCGGATCCTAGCGCCCGAGAGTGGCCGATCGGGTCCCGCCACGACACGGATCGTGATGAACCGCGGCATGATCCAGGGGCCGGCGTGCTCCGCCAGCAGGTAGAACAGCAGGATGGCGCCCACCAGCGCCACGCATGCGAGTTTGAGCAAACGCTTCACGCGATGTTCCTTCGAGGGTGATGCGGCCGTGGATCGCTGGCGATCCACGCAACGTGCGGATGATGCCCAAGGCCGGCCGCCCTGGGCGATGCTGCTGTCCTGCGTGCGGCTGGAGTCGGGTCGCGGCTGCAGCCGCTTCTGCAGCAGATGCACGGACGCCAGGGAACGCGGGAGGTTGGCAGGCGCAGCGCCAGCCGCGCCGCGTTCGGTCAGACGCCCCCGATGCCGCCACTGCGCCGCCGCTGCACGGCGGCAGGCGTTCGTCTCCCGCTCAGGCCGCCTGCACGATATGCAGCGCCTTCGGATTGCGCCAGGTCGCCAGCAGCCGCGCTTCCTGTTGCTTGGCCTCGTGCAGGTGCGCTTCCTTGACGTGGCCGTAGCCGCGGATGTGCTCCGGAATGCTGGCGATCTGCACCGCCAGCGCCAGGTTGTCCGCCTGCAGCCGCTGCAGCAGTTCGTCCACGGTGGCGAGGTAGTCGGCGATCAACTGCCGTTCGCCGCGCCGCTCGGCGCTGTAGCCGAACACGTCGAGGGCGCCACCGCGCAGGCGGCGCAGCTTGGCCAGCCACTTGAACGCGGTGAACATCCACGGGCCGTATTCGCGCTTGCGCAGCCGGCCTTGCGCGTCCTTCTTCGCCAGCAGCGGCGGCGCCAGGTGGAAGCGCACGCGGTAGTCGCCCTCGAACTGCGCCTGCAACTGCTGCGCGAACGCGCCGCTGGTGTACAGCCGCGCCACCTCGTACTCGTCCTTGTAGGCCATCAGCTTGAACGCGTAGCGCGCCACCGCTTCGGTCAGCGCGGTCGAGGTCGGCGCCACGCGCTGCTCGGCAGCGCGCACGCGCTCCACCAGCGCGGTGTAGCGCGCGGCGTAGGTGGCGTCCTGGTAGTCGACCAGGAAGGCGTGGCGGCGCGCGACCAACTCGTGCAGCGAGCGCGACAGGCGGCTGTCGTCCAGCGGCGCGTGGCCGGCCTCGCCGCTGTCGGCGGCGGCCGGCAGCTCGCGCGCCGGACGCGGATTGGCGGGATTGCGCGGCGCGGCGCTGGCGCCGGCCTCGTGGCCTTCCCACTCGCCGGGTGGCAGCTGCTGCAGCCCCGGCGCCTGGCGTTCGCGTTCGTCCGCGGCCGGATCGGCGAGACCCGCCGCGCGTCGCACCGCCGGCAGGTCCAGCGCCGCCAGGCGGCCCCAGGCGAAGGCCTGCTGGTTCATCGCCACCGCCGCGCCGTTGAGTTCGATCGCGCGCATCAGCGCCGCGTGCGACAAGGGCACAAGGCCCTGCTGCCAGGCGTAGCCGAGCATGAACAGGTTGCTGGCGATGGCGTCGCCGAGCAGCGCGGTGGCCAGCTGTGTGGCGTCGAGCAACAGCGGATCGCGCCCGCCCAGCGCCAGGCGCACGCCGGCAATGATCTCGGCGGCCGGGAACTGCATGTCCGGGTGCGTGGTGAAGGTGCCCGGCATCGCCTCGTAGCTGTTCAGCACCACCTGCGAGCGATCGCCGCGCACCTTGGACAGCGCCCAGTAGTCGTTGACCACCACCATGTCGCACCCCAGCACCAGGTCGGCCTCGCCGGCGGCGATGCGCACCGCGTGCAGGTCTTCCGGTTGCCGCGCAATGCGGATATGCGTGGTGACCGCGCCGCCCTTCTGCGCCAGGCCGGTCTGGTCGAGCACGCTGGCGCCCTTGCCCTCCAGGTGCCCGGCCATGCCCAGCAGCGCGCCGATGGTGACCACGCCGGTGCCGCCGACGCCGGTGATGAGGATGTTCCAGGGCTGGCTCAGGTCGCTGCGGAAGCTCGGCGCCGGCAACTGTTCCAGCAGTGCCGCGGCCTCGGCCTTGCGGCCCTTGCGCGGCTGCCCACCGTGCACGGTGACGAAGCTGGGGCAGAACCCGGACACGCAGGAGTAGTCCTTGTTGCAGCTGGACTGGTCGATCTGGCGCTTGCGCCCGTACTCGGTCTCCTTCGGCAGCACCGACACGCAGAAGCTCTTCTCGCCGCAATCGCCACAGCCTTCGCAGACCAGCGAGTTGACCAGCACGCGCTTGGGCGGATCGGGCAGCTTGCCGCGCTTGCGCCGGCGCCGCTTCTCGGTGGCGCAGGTCTGGTCGTAGATCAGCACGCTGGTGCCCTTGACCTCGCGCAGCCGCCGCTGCACCGCGTCCAGCTCGCTGCGGTCGTGGAAGTCCACCTCGCTGGGGAACAGCTCGCGGCGTCGCGTCCACTTGCCGATGTCGTCGCTGACCAGGGCGATGGTGTGCACGCCCTCGGCGCGCATCTGCCGGGCGATGTCGGGCACGCTGAGGGTGCCGTCCACCGGCTGCCCGCCGGTCATCGCCACCGCGTCGTTGTAGAGGATCTTGTAGGTGATGTTGACGCCGGCGGCGATCGACTGGCGGATCGCCAGCGAGCCGCTGTGGAAATAGGTGCCGTCGCCCAGGTTCTGGAACACGTGCGGGGTGTCGGTGAACGGCGCCTGCCCGGCCCAGGTGACGCCTTCGCCGCCCATGTGGGTGAAGGTGTCGGTGGCGCGGTCCATCCACGTCACCATGTAGTGGCAGCCGATGCCGCCGAGCGCGCGCGAGCCCTCCGGCACCACCGTGGAGGTGTTGTGCGGGCAGCCCGAGCAATAGTGCGGCACGCGCGGGAAGTTGGCGCGCGGCAGCGCCATCTCGGCTTCCTTGGCTTCCATCCAGCGCAGCCGCTGTTCGATCGAGTCGGTGTTCACCGCGGCCGACTGCGGCAGGCGCAGGATGCGCCGGCCGATCACCCCGGCGATGGTGGCCGGGGTCAGTTCGCCGGTGGACGGCAGGATCCATTCGCCGGCCTCGTCGTACTTGCCGACGATGCTCGGGCGCGGGCCGGCGCTGGCCGGCCAGTTGTAGAACTGTTCCTTCATCTGCCGCTCGATGAAGGCCTTCTTCTCCTCCACCACGACGATGTCCTGCAGCCCGCGCGCGAACGCGGCGATGCCCAGCGGCTCCAGCGGCCAGGTCATGCCGACCTTGTACACGCGGATGCCGATGCGCGCGCAGGCGTCCGCGTCCAGGCCCAGGTATTCCAGCGCCTGCAGCACGTCCAGGTAGCTCTTGCCGGTGGTGACGATGCCCAGCCGCGCCTGCGGCGCATCCATCACCGTGCGGTCGATGCCGTTGGCGCGGGCGAAGGCCTGCGCCGCGCGCACCGCGTAGCGATGCAGGCGCATTTCCTGGTCCAGCGGCGGATCCGGCCAGCGGATGTTGAGGCCGCCCGGCGGCAGGTCGAAATCCTCCGGCAGCACGATCTGCCGCGCGAACGGATCCACCTGCACTGAGGCCGAGGATTCCACCGTCTCGGCGATGGTCTTGAAGCCGATCCAGCGCCCCGTGTAGCGGCTCATCGCCCAGCCGAGCAGGCCCATGTCGAGGATGTCCTGCACCCCGGCCGGATTGAGCACCGGCATCATCGCGCTGACGAACTCGTCTTCCGAGCCGTGCGGCAGGGTCGAGCTGCGGCACGCGTGGTCGTCGGCGGCCAGCGCCAGCACGCCGCCATGGCGCGAGGTGCCGGCGGCGTTGCCGTGCTTGAACACGTCGCCGCAGCGGTCCACGCCCGGGCCCTTGCCGTACCACATGGCATACACACCATCCACGCGCGCGCCGGGGAACAGGTTGGTCTGCTGCGTGCCCCAGACCATGGTCGCGCCCAGGTCCTCGTTGAGTCCGGGCTTGAACACCACGTTGGCCGCGTCCAGATGCTTGCGCGCGCGCCACAGTTCCAGGTCGAAACCGCCCAGCGGGCTGCCGCGGTAACCGCTGACGAAGCCGCCGGTGTTCAGCCCGGCGGCGCGGTCGCGCAGTTGCTGCATCAATGGCAGCCGCACCAGCGCCTGCACCCCGGACAGATAGATGCGGCCATCGGTGCGGGTGTACTTGTCTTCCAGCGTATAGCGGGTGTCCACGCCGTCGGCGGCCGCTGCGGCGAGGGAGGACGACGGACGCGGATCGGCGATGCGGTTCATGGCTTGCCCGGAAATGGAAGGCTGGCGGGCGCGCAGCGCCTGCCGCGCGCGATCGCCCCGATTGTATCAGCGGCGATTTTTGCACCCGTTCTCGTCCACGCCGGCCGTGGCGGGGTAGGATGGGACCCGGGTGAGGGGATCACTCCAGGGGATTGCAGCAGTGAAGGCATACACATACGCAGTGGCCGCGATGCTGGCCTGCATCGGCCTGGCCACCGCGGCCAGCGTGCGGGCGCAGGCATTGCCGGCACCGAAAGAGTTCTACTTCGACGAAGACCGCGGCACCACCCGTCCGGTCACCGCCATCGCCGGCAGCGGCGAGGCCCTGGTGGATCGTCTGGCCAGTGCCGTGCAGCGCGATCCCAACGCCAACGAGGCGCGCGCGCAGCTGGCCGGCATCGCCATGGCCGGCGGCCGCCAGGAACTGGGCGAACAGCTGTATCAGGCCGCGTTGCATGCGCTGCCCGCCGGCGTGCAGCGGCGCCAGGTGCAGTGGAACTATGGCTGGGACCTGCTGCGCGCAGGTGATCCGGCGCGCGCGCTGGCGCAGTGGAGCGCACTGGTCAACGGCCGCCCGGCGGCGCCGGACTGGCTGCCGCCGACCCTGGCGCTGACGTTGTGGCGCCTGCAGCGCAAGGACGAGGCGGTGAAGTGGTACGCCGCGGCGGCGCGCACCTGGCCGGACAAGTGGGGCGCCAATGCCGATTTCGCGGCGTTGCTGCCGGCCTGGCGCGACGACGAGCGCGCGACCCTGGCGGAGGTGCAGGCCGCCTGGAAGGCCGCGCCGCCGGCCTGGCCCTGAGGCACGCGGGTCCAGGAGCACGACGCGGCCTGCGCGGGTGGCCGGCGCAATCTAGGGTCCGGGTGTGGCCGGTCGCGCAGCGCACTGTGTCGCCGCGCCTGCGCGAAGCGCCGGCCCGTGCTGGGCGCAGGCCTGGTGCGGCTTCGGTCGCGCGATGCCTCGACGGCCTGCGTGCGCATGCCATGCGATGATGCCGCGTACCCGCTGATTTCGTGCTGTGCCGATGGCTTTCGATGCGTTCGCCCTGATGTTGGTCATGCTGGCGCTCGGCAAGCTGTTCGCGCGTCAGCGCGTCCTGCCGGCCAACACCACCGAGGTGCTCAACGGGGTGGTGCTGTACCTGTGCCTGCCGGCCTCGGTGCTGATCTACGTGCCGCGCCTGCAGTTCAATCTGGAACTGCTCGGATTGATGCTGACGCCGTGGCTGCTGACCGGCGTGAGCGCGCTGGCGATGCTGGGCTTGCGCCGGCCGTTGCGGCTGCGCCGGGATCAGCAGGCGGTGCTGCTGCTGTGCGTGGCGCTGGGCAATTCCAGCTTCATCGGCTACCCGATGGTGCGCGCGCTGCTCGGCGAGGCGGCCTTGCCGTATGCGGTGGTCTACGACCAGTTCGGCACCTTCGTGCTGCTGTCCAGCTTCGGCCTGTACGTGCTGGCGCGCTACAGCGGCGAGGCGCCGCCGTCGCCGCGGCAGACGCTGTTGCGCATGGCGCGGTTCCCGCCGCTGTGGGCGCTGCTGTTCGCACTGACCCTGATGCCGGCGCAGCCGCCGGCGTGGATCGCCTCCGGCCTGCAGCACCTGGCCGACGCGATGCTGCCGCTGGTGATGCTGGCGGTGGGATTCTCGATCCAGTTGCGATTGCCGCGCGAAGAATTGGCGCCGTTGGCCGCCGGCCTGGTGCTGAAGCTGCTGGCGCTGCCGGCCCTGGCCTGGCCGCTGTCGTGGGCGCTGGGCCTGCGCGGGCAGGCGCTGCAGGCCAACGTACTGGAATCGGCGATGCCGACCATGATCACCGCCGCGCTGCTGGCGATCTCGCATCGCCTGGCGCCGCGCCTGGCCGCGGCCCTGGTCGGCTACGGGATTCTGCTGTCGCTGGTGACGTTGCCGGCGTGGGCGTGGTTGTTGGGGGCGTTGCGTTGAGCCTGCGCCGTGGCGCGGTACCTGGACCGGTGGGATCTGGCATGGCGTGCGCGTCGTACCCTCATCCGCCCCTGCGGGGCACCTTCTCCCGGAGGGAGAAGGGAGAAATCAAAGCCCCTCTCCCCCCGGGAGAGGGGTTGGGGTGAGGGTCGGGCGCAGCCTCGCATAGCGGCATCGCCCGTTGTCACCAACCGCCCGCCACTAATCCGCCGGCACCGTCCGCCCGCTGGCCCAGCTGCGCAGCGCCTGCACCTGTTCGGCCATCAGCACCGACAGCGGTCGGGTAGTGCGGATCTCCTGCATCAGCAGCTCGGTATCCAGCGGCCGCTGTTCGGCGTGCGCGGCATACAGCCCGGAGACGATCGCCTGCTCGATCTCGGCACCGGAGAACCCGTCGGCGGCGGCAGCCAAGGCCGGCAGCGCGAACGCGTCCGCATGCAGCTGCCGCCGCGTCAGGTGCAGGCGCAACAGCTCCACCCGCGTCTGCGGGTCGGGCAGGTCGACGAAGAAGATCTCGTCGAAGCGGCCCTTGCGCAGCAGTTCCGCCGGCAGCTCGTGCACCTGGTTGGCGGTGGCGACGATGAACACCGCGGCGCTGCCGTCGGCGCTGCCGCGTTCGGCCATCCAGGTCAGCAGCGTGCCGAGCACGCGCCGCGATACGCCGCCGTCCTCGCCGCCGCTGGCCAGGCCTTTCTCGATCTCGTCCATCCACAGCACGCACGGCGCCAGTTGCTCGACCGCGGCCAGCGCGTCGCGCAGGTTCTTCTCGGTCTCGCCGTGGTACTTGGCGTACAGCGCGCCCATGTCCAGGCGCAGCAGCGGCACGCCGAACCCCGCCGCGGTGGCCTTGGCCAGCATCGACTTGCCGCAGCCCTGCACGCCGAGCAGCAGCACGCCCTTGGGCGGGTCCAGCCCCGGCGGCGCGGTGCCGGCGAACACCGCGCGGCGCTGTGCGATCCACTGCTTGAGCCGGCGCGCACCGGCCACGTCCTCGAAGCGGGTGGCATCGTTGTCGTACTGCAGGTGGCCGCTGCGGTTGAGCAGTTCGAACTTGAGCTTGGCCAGTTGCGGCAGGTCGGATGCGGTGAGCGCGCCGTCGGCGTAGATCAGTTGCCGGGCGATGCGCCGCGCGTCGATCAGGCTGAGCCCGCGCAGGTTGCGCAGGATCTGCTTGACCGCATCGCCGTCGACCTCCACCCGGCGTCCGCCGAACTCGCGCGCGTAGCCCAGCGCTTCCTCCTGCACCATCTTCAGCAGCGCGTTGGCATCGGGCAGGCGCGGATTGAAGCGGGTCGCCAGCGCTTCCAGCTCGGCCGGCAGCTCGATCCGCGTGCCGATCAGCACCAGCACGTGCGGCTGGCAGTGGCGGCGCTCGACGATGTCGCGCAGCAGGCGCTGGTGGCTGGCGTAGCCCAGGTACGGGGTGACGTCGAGCAGCAAGTAGATGCCGCGCTGATCGGCCTGCTTGATCGCCTGCAGCACCGCGCTGGCGTCCGGCGGCCCGCTCGGCGGGTCCTCGCGGTCCAGGTCGATGCGGCGCAGGCCCTCGGTGATCGACCAGCGGTGCAGGGCGCGCCAGACCTGCATCAAGGCCTGCCGGAACAGGTCGACGATGCGCGCCTCCTCCTGCGTCTCGATCACGATCAGGGGCGTGTTGGCGCGGATCAGCGCGACCAGGTCCTGCAGCTCGCTCATGGCATCGGAAGGCGAAGGGGGCCGCCACGATAGCAAGCCCGGCGGCTGGCGGCGTGCTGCGCGTTGACTACCGGCTGACGTAGGGCCGGTGTACGCTCCGGCTTCTTCCCCCGGAAGCGAGGCGTGCATGAAGACGATCCTGGTGGCCGGCTCCAAGGGCGGCGTGGGCAAGACCACGGTCGCCACGCACCTGGCGGCGTCCTACGCGCTGGCAGGCAAGCGCACGGTGCTGGCCGATGCCGATCCGCAGGGCTCCTCGACCCGCTGGGCCGAACGCCGTGCCGGCCTGGACAGCGCGGTGCTGCCGATCGACGCCAGCCACAAGCGCAGCTGGCGCGCGGCGCTGCCCGACGACGCGCAGCGGGTGATCGTCGACGCCGCCGCCGGCGCCATGGCCGAGGACCTGACCCATTTCCTCGACGAGGCCGACGCGGTGGTGGTGCCGGTGATGCCCTCGGCGCTGGACATCGAGGCCACCGTCGGCTTCCTCAACACCCTGGCCAAGGTGCCGCGGGTGCACCAGCGCAAGCTGCCGGTCGGGCTGGTGCTCAACCGCAGCAAGCCCTGGACCAATGCCACCCAGCAGGCGCTGCAGATGCTGGGCGAATGGCCCTACCCGGTGGTGGCGCAACTGCGCGACAGCCAGGCCTACGTGGTGCTGGTGGGGCTGGGCCGCAGCCTGTTCGATTACCACTCCGTCCAGGTCCGCGACCACCAGCAGGACTGGGAACCGTTGCTCAAGTGGCTCAAGAAGGCCTGACCGATGACCATCGTTTTGCGAGAAGTGATCCTGCTGCGCCATGCCCACGCCGAACCGGCCGACACCGGCCAGGCCGATTTCGACCGGCCGCTGTCGCCGCACGGCCTGGCCGAGGCCGAGGCGGCCGGGCGCTGGCTGCTGGAACAGCGGCTGGTGCCGGACCGGGTGCTGTGTTCGCCGGCGCGGCGCGCGCGCGAGACCCTGGAGGCGGTGCTGGAGCTGACCGGCTACGTCGAGCAGCGCCTGGAGCCGCGCATCTACGAGGCGACCTCGGGCACCCTGGCCGATCTGCTGGACGGCCATCGCGATGTCGAGCGGCTGTTGCTGGTCGGCCACAACCCGGGCCTGGAGCGGCTGGCGGCGCTGATGCACAGCGGCCAGTCCGGCGACTACCGCGGCATGCCCACCGCCAGCGTCGCCGTGCTCGGGGTCCCGCACGACGCGGCGATCGAGCCGGGCGTGGCGCGCTTGACCGCGTTCTGGTGGCCCTGAGCCCGCTGCGCAGGTTCCTGCGGCCGGCGCTGTGCGCCGCGCTGCTGCCGTTGTGTCTGTGGTGCGCCGTCGGCCACGCGCAGGTGACGCCGGCCTTGCTGGCGCCCGGCGAATACGCCCTGGACCCGGCGCAGTCGCGCTTCGGGTTCGAGATCCGCACCCGCTTCGGCCAGCGCATCGAAGGCTTCTTCCCGCGCTACGAGGGCACCGTGCACGTGCTGCCCGACGGCCGCCATCAGGTGCACCTGCGCCTGTTCACCGCCTACGTGGAAATCCCCGGCAAGCCGCGCTACACCGGCTGGATGCGCGGCGAGGATTTCTTCGACGCGCCGCGCTACCCCACCGTGTCCTTCGACTCGCAGCCGTTCTCGCCGCAGGTGCTGGGCAAGGGCGGGCCGATCCCCGGCATCCTGAGCATCCGCGGGATCAGCCACGCCGAGACGCTGACCGTCATGCCGGCCGCATGCGCCCGCGCAGGCTATGATTGCGACGTCATCAGCCGCGGTACGGTATTGCGTGGACGTTACGGAATGGACAAGTGGGATCTGGCCTTGAGCGACCGGGTCACCTTCGTGCTGCGCGCACGCCTGACCGAGGCGGCCACTCGGTGATATCGAAATTGATGCGGGTGCTGGTGGTGGTGGCGCTGCTGCTCGGCAGCGGCTGCGCGAGCCTGTCGCAGGCGCAGCACGGCCGCGCCGTGGCGATCGCCGAGGCCGCGCGCGACCGCCAGGTCGACTGCACGCGCGGGGACCACTGCGCGCTGGCCTCGCCGCTGCGCGGGCTGGCCGGCAAGGCCTTCGCCCAGTCCGGCGACGGCGCGCCGCGCCACTACGCCACCATCCTCGACCACGGCGAAGAAGCGCTGGTGGCGCGGGTCAACCTGATCCGCAGCGCCAGCCGCAGCATCGACCTGCAGACCTACATCTTCGACAAGGACGACAGCGCGCGGCTGGTGATGGACGAGCTGCTGGCCGCGGCGCGGCGCGGCGTGCAGGTGCGCGTGCTGATCGACCAGCTCTCGGCGATCTCCGACCTGCAGATCCTCGGCGCGCTGGCCGGCGCGCACGAGAACTTCTCGCTGCGCATCTACAACCCCACCTTCGGCCTGGCCAAGCCCAACTACTTCCACTACGCCGCCAGCGTGCTGTGCTGTTTCCGCCGCTTCAACCAGCGCATGCACAACAAGCTGCTGGTGATCGACGATGCGATCGGCGTGGTCGGCGGGCGCAACTACCAGGACGACTATTTCGACTGGGACGCCGAGTACAACTTCCGCGACCGCGACGTGCTGGTCGCCGGCCCGGTGGCGCGGTCGATGGCCGCCAATTTCGACGCCTACTGGGCGGCCCGGCGCAGCGTGCCGGTGGCGCGGCTCAACGACGTCGGCAAGCTGCTGCTGCGCCAGGGCGTGCCGGCGATGCCGCCGGCGCAGTTCCTGCGCCCGGAGCGGGTGCAGCGGGTCAGCGAGGAGGCGTCCGATCCGGCCTTCGTGGAGAACGCCTTCGTGCTGCCGGCGCTGCCGGTGAAGCATGTGGACTACGTCGCCGACCTGCCGCAGAAGCACCGCCGCGAGCACGGCCCCAAGGCCATCTCCACCGCGCCCAAGCTCGACCGGCTGATTGCCGACGCACGCCAGGAGATCATCCTGCAGACGCCGTACCTGGTGCTGTCGGACCCCGCGCAGGAGATCTTCCGCGACCTGCGCAAGCGCACCCCGCCACCGCGCGTGGTGGTGGCCACCAACAGCCTGGCCGCCACCGACAACCCGGTGGTGTATGCACTGTCCTACAAGTACAAGCGCCGCAACCTGCGCGAACTGGGCTTCGACATCTACGAGTACAAGCCGTTCCCGCTGGATGCGCCGGTGGACTACGCCAACCTGCTGCCGGCGCCGTTGCAGGGCGAGGTGCCGGCCACGCCGGCCAGCGGCGACAACGCAGGCGAGAGCGCCGGCGATCCCGGCCGCGGCCGCACCACGTTGCTGGGCGGCAGCGCGGCCGGACGCAGTTCGCTGCTGGGCAGCGGCAGTGGCGGGCCGTCCGGCAGCCGCGGCGACGGCAGCCAGGTCGCGCGCCGCGTGCTGCGCACCGAGACCCGTCCGTCGTACCTGAGCCGGCGCATCGCCAACCGGCCGCTGCCGGTGACCCGCGAGGGCGCGCGCATGGGCCTGCACGCCAAGTCGCTGGTGGTGGACCGCCGCGTCGGCGTGATCGGCACCCACAACTTCGACCCGCGCAGCGAGACCTACAACACCGAGGGTGCGGTGATCGTCGACGACCCGGCGTTCGCGCAGGCGCTGGCGGCCAGCATCGGCCGCGACATCGAGCCGGAGAATTCCTGGGTGGTGGCGCCGCGGGTCAAGCCGCCGGTGCTGTCGGGCCTGAACTACAGCATGGGCAAGGTTTCCGAGGCGCTGCCGGTGCTGGACTTCTGGCCATGGCGCTACGCCACCGACTACGAATTCCAGCCCGGCCCCGACTGCCCGGCGCCGCTGACCCGGCGCGACCCCGGTTTCCACCGCTGCTACAGCGCGGTCGGCGACTTCCCCGAGGTCAACGTCGGCCCGAAGTGGCTGCTGGTGCGGATGTTGACCGCGTTCGGCTCGGGCTTGGTACCGATTCTCTGAGGGGCGGGGATTTGGGATTCGGGATTGGGGATGAGCAGCCATTCGGCTGCTGAAAAGCGGGGAACCGTAAAAGCGGGTTCCTGCGACCGGATGCCCCGTGCAGGCGCGATAATGCCCGCGCAGGGGATGCCGCTGTTGCCAATCCCCAATCCCGAATCCCCAATCCCGGCCCCCCAATGCCCTTTCGCGAACCTGCCGATCTCGCCGTCCTCAACGCCGATTGCCGCGACACCCTGATCGCGCACCTGGGCATCGTCTTCACCGAAGCCGGGCCGGACTGGTTGCGGGCGACGATGCCGGTGGACGCGCGCACGCGGCAGCCGTACGGGCTGCTGCACGGCGGCGCATCGGTGGTGCTGGCCGAGACCCTGGGCAGCACTGCCGGCAACCTGTGCGTGGAGCCGGGGCGGATCTGCGTGGGTCTGGAAATCAACGCCAACCACCTGCGCGCCGCGCGCAGCGGCACGGTCACCGGCACCGCGCGGCCGCTGCACGTGGGCCGGACCACGCAGGTGTGGGAGATCCACATCGAGGACGCGGCCGGCAAGCCGGTGTGCGTGTCGCGGCTGACCCTGGCGGTGGTCGACCGCGGCTGAGCCCGGTCCCGGGCTGAACCCTGCCTCGGCGGTCACGGGCGACGTGTCTGCGGGCGCGTCTTCGGGGTGACACAATTGTCCGCTAGGCCCCCGCTTCCGGTACCCTTGTTCGAATGAGCGAGTTCTCCCCACCCGCCATGCGCCAATACGGTGGGGCGCTGCGCTGGGTTCGTTACGGCTACCGCGTGCCGCTGCTGGCGTTGCACGTGCTGTTGTCGCTGCCGTTCCTGCTGGTGTGCATGGCGCTGTCGCCCGGCCGCGCCGGCACCGAGTCCTTCGGCGACCGCATGGTCTGCTGGTGGTCGACCTGGCTGCTGCGCATCTTCGGCCTGCGCGTGCGCCGCATCGGCGCGCCGCTGCCCAATCCGGTGCTGTTCGTCGCCAACCATGTCAGCTGGATCGACATCGTGATGCTGCACAGCCAGCGCATGATGGGCTTCGTCGCCAAGCGCGAGATCGCCGGGTGGCCGCTGGTCGGCTGGCTGGCCGCGCGCGGGCAGACCATCTTCCACCAGCGCGGCAGCACCGAGTCGCTGGGCGGGGTATTGCAGGCGATGCTGGAGCGGCTGCGCTCCGGCTGCTCGGTCGGTGTGTTCCCGGAAGGGCGCACCCGCGGCGGCCAGGACGTGGGGCCGTTCCATGCGCGCATCTTCCAGGCCGCGGTCGAGGCCGAGGTGGCGGTGCAGCCGGTGGCGCTGCGCTACGGTGCCGGCGGCTCTGCGCAGCAGATCGTCGCGTTCCGCCCGCACGAGAGTTTCTTCGCCAACTTCCTGCGTCTGCTCGGCGAGCCGGGGCGGGTGGCCGAGGTGCATTTCCTGGAGCCGATCCGGCTGCAGGACGTGGAAGGGCGCCGCCGCATCGCCGAGATCTCGCGTGCGCGCATCGTCACGGCGATGGCACAACCCTGAACACCGGGACACTGTCGACGCCGCGCTTGACCGATTACTCCAGTCGACAGGCGCAAGCTCGCTGCCCATGAACGCGACCGATTACTCCCCCCCTCGCTGGCTGCGCAACCCGCACGTCCAATCGGTACTGGGTTCCAGCCTGCTGCGCGTGCGCCGTGGCGAACAGTTGCTCGCCGCCAGCGGCGCCACCACCACCTCGCACATCCTCGACGGCGGCGATGGCGTGCGCCTGCAGGGCTGGCTCAGCGTGCCGGCCGGCGAAGCGCCGCGCGGCACGGTGTTGCTGCTGCACGGCTGGGAAGGCAGCGCCGATTCCAGCTACATGCGCCTGACCGCGGCCAAGATGCTGGCGCTGGGCTACCAGGTGTTCCGGCTCAACTTCCGCGACCACGGCGGTACCCACCACCTCAACGTGGACCTGTTCCACTCCGAGCGGCTGGATGAAGTGGTCAACGCCGCCTGCGACCTGTGGCAGCGCTTCCCGGCGCCCACCCTGCTCGCCGCCGGCTACTCGCTGGGCGGCAATTTCGCCCTGCGCCTGGCGCTGCGCGCGCCGGCGGCGGGGCTGCCGCTGCAGCACGTGGCCGCGGTGTGCCCGTTGCTGGACCCGGCCACCACCATGCAGCGGATCGAGAACGGCCCGCAGTTCTACGACTGGTATTTCCGCCGCAAGTGGCGCGAGTCGCTGCTGCGCAAGCGCGAACTGTTCCCCGACCGCCACGGCTACGACGACGCCACCCTGGCGCTGGACATGCGCGGGCTGATGGCCTGGTTGGCCGAGCGCCACGCCGGCTTCGCCAGCCTGGACGCCTACTTCGACAGCTACTGCATCGCCGGCGAGCGCCTGCAAGGCCTGCGCGTGCCGGCCGACATCCTGATGGCCGAGGACGACCCGGTGATCCCCCTGGACGACTTCCGCAGCTGGCGCCTGCCGGACCTCGCGCGGCTGGAAATCGCCCGCTGGGGCGGGCATTGCGGCTTCATCGAGAACGCGCGCGGCGATGGCTTCGCCGAACGCTGGGTGGCCGAACGGCTGACCGAGGGGTTGGTGGAGGCCTAAGCGGCGTTGCGCGCAGGCCGGCGGGCGACCTCGCCCGCGCCCGCGTGCGGCAGGCGGTCGGCAAGGTGGGCGCACCGGGATTCCCGGGTGCGGCACGCGTCGACGCTCCTTCCGCCGTTCCCGCACCATCACCGCCGTCACCACGTAGCGCTGCCCGGCGCACCGAGTCATCTGCGCAGCCCGGCATGTTCGGCGCGCCTCGCCGCCGCGTGGCCTCAGTCCCCCCGCAGCGTCGGCGACATGGCCGCTCCCTGCGATGCCCGATGCGCCCGATGTGCCCGCCGCGCGGACGCAGGCGCCCGCGCAGGGCGGCCGGGCGCTCCCGCTACAATGCGGGTTTGCCCCAACGCCGGACCCACATGCACCAGCCCATTCTCGACGCCCTGCGCCGCCAGGACACCGCCGACGCGCTGCGTCTCGCCCAGACCTGGGCCGCCGAGGCCGCCGACGACCCGCAGGCCTTCCGCTGGCTGGCGCTGGCGCAGCAGCAGCACGGCGAGACTGCCGCCGCCCTGGACAGCATCGGCCGTGCGATCGCGCTGGCGCCGGAAGACGCCAGCCTGCACCTGCTGCACGCCGGCATGCTGGTCAGCGCCAACGATCTGGCCCAGGCCGAGGAC
Source organism: Xanthomonas sp. LMG 12460 (assembly GCF_009192895.1). Taxonomy (NCBI): domain Bacteria; kingdom Pseudomonadati; phylum Pseudomonadota; class Gammaproteobacteria; order Lysobacterales; family Lysobacteraceae; genus Xanthomonas; species Xanthomonas sp. LMG 12460. The sequence continues at coordinate 32,625 of NZ_NKUH01000069.1, forward strand.
GCGCTGGCGCAGACCGCGGCGCTGGATCCCAACGAATTCCTCGCCTACGTGATGCGTGCACACCTGGCGCTGGGCCGCGGCGACCTGGACGAAGTGGAGCGGCTCAGCCGCACCGCCGCGCGCCTGCAGCCGGAGCATCCGCAACTGCTCGGCGTGGACGGCATGCTGGCGCTGCGCCGCGGCGACGCCGACCGCGCGCTGGCGCTGCTCTCGCGCGCCAGCAACGCGCTGCCGGACGATCCCCGCCTGCTCTACGCGCTGGGTTTCGCCTATCTGGACAAGCAGCACTTCGCCTTCGCCGAGACCGCATTCCGCCGCGTCGCCGCGCTCACTCCGGGCACCGGCGCGGCGATGATGGCGCTGGTCGCGCAATTGGCCTACCGCCAGGGCCGCCTGGACGACGCCATCACCGCGCTGGAGGCGGTGCTGGCCGATCCGGCCGGCGATACCGCCAACATGCGCCGGCTGGCCGGCGAATACGCCCTGCAGGCCGACCGCCCGGCCGAGGCGCTGGACCACCTGCGCCGCACCCTGGCGGTGGCCCCGGCCGACCGCCGCACCCTGCACGCCGCGCTGATCGCCTGGCAGCGGCTGGGCACGATCGACGATGCCCGCGCCACCCTGGAAGCGGCGCTGGCCACCACCACCGACGCCCACGACCTGTGGCTGGCCCGGCTGGCGCTGGAGCCGGTGGGCGGCCCCGAGGCGCGCGCGCTGATCGCGCGCTGGCAGGCGGCGATGCCGGCGCACGTGCCGGCGCTGGAAGCGCAGCTGCGGGTGCACGACATGGCCGGCGAGCGCGACCAGGGCGAAGCCGTGGCGCAGCGCATCGTGGCGCTGGAACCGGGCCGGCTCAGCGGCGAGGAACGCCTGGTCGAGGCGCTGCTGGAGCGCGGCGAGCACGACGCCGCCATCGCCCACGTGCGCGGCCTGATGCAGCGCATGCCCGAACGCGACCGCACCGTGGTGCGGCCCTGGCTGGCGGCGGTGCAGGATGCGGCCGGGCGCCCGGACGACGCGCTGGCGACCTGGGTGGCCTTCCAGGAGGAGCAATTGCCGCACCGCCTGCCGCTGCCGCCGCTGGGCCAGGCCCCGGCGCAGTGGCCGCCGCTGGGCACTGTCGACCCGCAGAACCAGGCCCGCCCGCTGTTCGTCTGGGGTCCGCCGGGCAGCGGCGTGGAGCGGGTGATCGCGGTGATCGACGCGGCCAGCCCGGTATTGCGCGGCGACCGCTTCGGTCCGCAGCCGCCGACCGACGGCCTGCAGCGCTTCCGCAGCGTCGAGGAACTGGACAGCGGCGCCCTGGACGGTGCGGCGCTGGTCGCCGAGTGGCGCGCGCAACTGCCGGCGCGCGGCGTCGGCGACGGCAACATCGTCGACTGGCTGCTGTGGTGGGACAACGCGCTGCTGCGCGCGCTGCGCCCGCACCTGCCGGAAGGGCGGCTGCTGGTGGTGCTGCGCGACCCACGCGACATGCTGCTGGACTGGCTGGCCAACGGTGCCCCGGCGCCGCTGGGCCTGGCCTCGCCGGAGACCGGCGCGCAGTGGCTGGCGGCGGTGCTGGCGCAGGTGGCCGACCTGCACGAACAGGATCTGTATCCGCACCATCTGGTGCGCCTCGACGGCACCGAGCACGATCCGGCCGGCGTGGCGGCGGCGCTGGAGCAGGCGTTCGGCGTGGCGTTCCCGACCATCGCCACGGTCGGCCCGCCGCGCCTGGCTGCCGGCCATTGGCGTGCCTATGCCACGCCGCTGGCCGCCGCGTTCGCGCTGCTGACGCCGGTGGCGGTGCGCCTTGGCTACCCTGAAACCTGATTCCCCACGGAGATTCACGCATGCGTCTTCGCAGTGACAGCATCCAGCCGGGTCAGCCCATCGCCGCGACCTACGCGATGGGCCAGGCCGACGGCTTCGGCGGCAACCGCAATCCCCACCTCGCCTGGGACGCGGTGCCGGCCGGCACCCAGTCCTTCGTGCTGCTGTGCGTCGATCCGGACGTGCCGACCGTGGCCGAGATGGTCGGCCGCGACGACGTGCAGATCCCGGTCGAACAACCGCGCACCGAATTCGTGCATTGGGTGGCGGTGGACCTGCCCGCGGATCTGCGCGAGATCGCCGAGGGCAGCGCCAGCGACGGCGTAGTGGCCAAGGGCAAGCAGCAACCGCCCGGCCTGGACGGCGCGCGGCAGGGGCTGAACAGCTACACCGACTGGTTCGCCGGCGACGCGGCGATGGGCGGCGACTACCACGGCTACGACGGCCCGTATCCGCCGGCCAACGACCTGCGCGTGCACCGCTACTTCTTCCGCCTGTTCGCGCTGGATGTGGCGCGCCTGGACGTGCCGGCACGCTTCACCGCCGCCGATGCCCTGCGCGCGATGCAGGGCCACGTGCTGGCCGAAGCCAGCCTGCACGGCACCTACAGCCTCAATCCGGCGGCGAAGTGAGCACTAAAGCCCCTCTCCCGCCGGGAGAGGGGTTGGGGTGAGGGTCCGGCGCGCGAAGCGCTTAGCCCGATCTGACATTGCGAAGCTTCGCCCGTACCCTCATCCGCCCCTGCGGGGCACCTTCTCCCGACGGGAGAAGGGAAAAGCCGTAGCCCCTCTCCCGCCGGGAGAGGGGTTGGGGTGAGGGTCCGGCGCGCGCAGCGCCCCG
>NZ_NKUH01000007.1:0-43299 GCF_009192895.1 Xanthomonas sp. LMG 12460
CCAATCCCGAATCCCCAATCCCGAATCCCGCCTTTTCAGCGAATCCCCAATCCCGACTCCCCAATCCCGGCCTTACAAAGACTTTACGCCCCAGGCCCACTTCCGCCATGGAACGCTTACGCGGCGCGCGCGCAGACTGCGCCACGTCCTTTCCGTTGGATGTGTTCCATGTCGATTCTGCTGATCCAGGGCCCGCATCGCGATGCGTCGGCCATCGCCGCGGCGCAGTGTCTGGCCGCTTCCCATGCTGCGCAGGTGGTGCCGGTGGCCTGTGCCGATGCCGCGCAGATCGTGGCGCGGCTGCAGCAAGGCGCGTGCGACGACACCGAGCTGGTGCTGCTGGATTCCGGCGAGTTGCCGGCGTCGGAGCTGGCCGACCATGGCGCGCAGCTGTGCGCGGCGCTGGATGCGCTGGGCCATCCGTACATCGAGGTGCACGATGCCAGCGCGCAGGCGCTGGAACCGCTGCTGCATCCGCGGCACATGCCGTTGCTGACGGTGATCGCCAACGGTGCGCTCGCCGACAGCTACGCGATCGCCCTGGGCGTGGCGCAGCGCCGGCTCGGCGCGCGCGCGGCGCTGACCAACTGAGGGCGCCGCCATGTCGATCCTGTTGCTCCGTGGCCCGGACTGCGTGGCCGGCCATCGCGGCCGCCCGGCCCGCATCGCCCCACCGGTGATGCGGCAATTGCTCGCCCATGCCGGCCGCGCCGGCAAGACCCTGGCCGTGCGCGGCTGCGCCAGCGAGCGCGAACTGCTGCAGGCGCTGGCCCAGGCCGACCAGGCCGGGGTGGAGATGCTGCTGCTGGATCCGGGCGCGTGCTCGGACAGCGCCGTTACCGCCGACGCGGTCGCGCACCTGCGCCGGCCCTACGTGGAAGTGCACGACGATGCCAGCGATCGCCGCGAAGCCTGCCTGTGCGCGGCGTCGGGGCAGCGCCTGGGCCAGGTCGGCGGCTACTGCGCGCAGGGCTACGCGCTGGCGCTGTCGATCGCGCTCGAACATCTTGGCTGCAACGGCTACGAAGGCGATGTCCACGTCGGCACCTGAGCGCGCGCGCCACTACCTGGCCGACTACGAGGCCTACAGCTTCGGCCAGCGCGTGGCCTGGGGCACCCTGGCGCACACCTGGGCCGAGCCCGCGCCGCTGGACCCGGAGCGGTTGCTGTGCCGCCTGCGCGCGCAGGCGGCGCAACGCCACGGCGTGGACAGCAGCGAGATCCGCATCCGCAGCGTGAGCCGGCTGTAGGGCGCGCTGTCGCCTGGAATGGCGCCGCCGCCTCTGCGTGCGGCTGGGCTGCGGTTTCGTCCTGCCAAGGCCCGGTCCCATCCTCGCCAGCGGCGGTTTCGTCGCACGCCGCTGGCGCCGTGCGACGCCGCGGCTATCCTCGCCGGAACTTCCCAGTCCCCGGCCGCCATGCTCGCCAGCCTGTTCTTCCTCGTTCGCCTGTTGTGCGCCTGGGCAGTGGCGGTGGTTGTCGCCGCCTTCGTCTGGGCCGGGTTGTTCTACGGTATGAATTCCGGACCGGGCTGGCTGTTCGGCCTGTTGGCGATGCTGTTGATGCTGTCGGCGCTGATCGCCGGCATCACCCACCTGCGCAAGGTCTGGCTGATCGCCGGGCGCCTGGACTGGGGCACCCTGGCCAGCCGCCAGCGGCGCCAGATCGAGATCCCGCTGGACACCCATGAGGCGTTCGCACTGCTGGATGCGGCGGTGCGCGAGCTGCCGCGGGTGGAGGAGGTGGAAAGCACGCTGGACAGCCTGCAGGTGCGCGCCAAGGTGCGCCGCATCGATCCCTACAACGGCCGTCCGCCGTCGCGCTGGAACCTGGCCGCGCGCTTCGCGGTCAAGCGCAACCAGGTGGTGGCGACAGTGACCCCGGGCACCGGCACCAGCAGCCTGACCCTGCTGCTGGAGCCGGATGCCAGCGCCTGGATCGACCTGTTCGCGGTCGACGAGGGCAGCAACTACGAGAACGCCGAAGCCTTGGGTCGTGCGCTGGCGCGGCGCGTGGCCGAGCTGCGCCGCGACGAGCAGGCCGCCGCCACACAGGCCGCCACCGAGCAGGAACTGACCGTGGCGCGGCTGAACCTGCTGCACGCGCAGGTCGAGCCGCACTTCCTCTACAACACGCTGGCCAGTGCACAGGTGCTGGCGCGGACCGATCCGCCGCGCGCCGACCTGATGCTGGGCTATCTGATCCAGTACCTGCGGCGTTCGCTGCCCAGCACCGAGGACGCGATGAGCTCGCTCGGCGACGAACTCGAGCGGACCCAGGCGTACCTGGAGATCCTGCGCATCCGCATGGGCGCACGCCTGCAACTGCAGGTGCAGGTGCCGGAGACGATGAAGACGCTGCCGCTGCCGTCGATGATGCTGCAGACGCTGGTGGAGAACGCGATCAAGCACGGTCTGGAACCCAAGCCCGGCGGCGGCACCATCTGGATCCTGGCGCGCGCGGTCGACGACCACGTCACCCTGACCGTCGCCGACGACGGCCTGGGCTTCAACACCCAGTCCAGCGGCACCGGCATCGGCCTGAAGAATTTGCGCGAGCGCTTGCGCCTCACCTATGCCGGCGCGGCGAGCTTCGCCATCGTCTCCAACTTCCCCAGCGGCGTGGCCGCCACCATTACCCTGCCGTGGCCGGCGGGGACGACGCAGACACCGCCGCCAGCGCCGGCAGCGGTGGCGACGCACACGGGAGCGCACCATGACTGACGCGATCGTCGCCGAGGACGAAACCCTGCTGCGCGACGCGCTGGTCGCGCTGCTGGGCGAGGTGTGGCCGGAGTTGCGCATCGTCGCCGAGTGCGAGGACGGCGCCAGCGCGCTGGAGCGGCTGGCCGAGCTGCGCCCGCAGGTGGCGTTCCTGGACATCCGCATGCCCGGGCTGAGCGGCATCGAGGTGGCGCGTGCGCTGGGCGAACTGAGCCCGCACACGCAGGTGGTATTCGTCACTGCCTACGACCAGTACGCCATCGATGCGTTCGAGCACGGCGCGGTGGACTACCTGCTCAAGCCGATCGTGCGCGAGCGTCTGCAGGCCACGGTGCAGCGGCTGCAGGCACGGGCGGCGCAGGGGCCGGATCCGGCGGTGCTCGACGCGCTGCTGCAGCGTCTGCAGCAGCGCCCGGTCGCGCCGTCGGCGCCGCCGCCGCTGGCCTGGGTCACCGCCAGCAGCGGCCGCGAGACGCGGCTGATCCTGCTCGACGACGTGCTGTATTTCCAGGCCGACAGCAAGTACACCACGGTGCTCACCCGGGATGGCGAGGCGGTGCTGCGCACCTCCTTGCGCGAGCTGCTGGACGTGCTCGATCCGGCGGCGTTCCGGCAGATCCACCGCTCCACCATCGTCAACCTCAAGGCGGTGGCCTCGGTGGTGCGCGACGACACCGGCAAGGGCCGGCTGAAGCTGCGCCACCGCGACGAGGTCCTGACCGTCAGCCAGCCGTACATGAGCCTGTTCCGCGGCATGTAGCCGCGCATTCCCTCGCTTCGCACTGGAACAAGGAATCTCCGCCATGCGTCTGCTCTCCGTGCTGTGGTCGTGCCTGCTCGGCCTGTTCGGCTGCCAGGGACATGCCGATCTCGACCTGTCCATGGGCGCCCGCCGCGAGACCGTGGTGCAGGCCAGCGAACGCGGCGTGCCGCTGCTCTTCAGCCGCACTACGTATCGCGGTGGCCTGGCCACGTTCCGTTGCATCGACAGCCGCAGCGGGCGCTGCCACTACCAGGTCTACGCCGCCTGCACGGCATCGCCGCAGGCCAGCGGCGGCGATGCCGCTGCCTGCAATCCGCGCGTGCTGCAGGCCTTCGATCTGGCGATCGGTCAGCGCCGCGAGATCGCCGGGCTGCCACGCGACTTCCGCCAGTGCGTGGTGTCGGATGCACCGGCGTCGGCCTGCGGGCGCGAGTGAGAGGCGATAGCGAACGGCTGGTCGATACGATCTTCCGCCACATCCAGCGATGTCACGATGGCCGCGGCTGTTGTGGGAGGGACGTCAGTCCCGGCGCGTCTGCAATGGAACTGCCGAATGGCGTCTTGCGTCGCGACCGAAGTGGCTCCCACGCGGGCATTACCGCGGAGCTGTCGGACGTCGCGCGTCGCGGCTGAAGCCGTTGAGAGGCATTGCCGCAGAGCCGTCGGACGACGTCATGCGTCGCGGCTGAAGCCGCTCCTGCGCGATGCCTCGTTGCGGTCCGAAGATCGGCACCGTCGGAGCGGCGTCAGCCGCGACCCGGATGCGAGGTCGACCGACGCATCGCGTCGCCGTATCCGCCTTGCATCCGACTGTCGCAATCGGATCGCTGCCGTTGTGGGAGGGACTTCAGTCCCGACGCCTCTGCAACGGAGCCGCCGGATGGCCTCTCGCGTCGCGACTGAAGTCGCTACCACAGGACGCTGTCCCGCAATCCCACAGCACGCTGGCACGAACGGCGTCGCGTCGTGCGCAACGACGCGCACCCACTCAGTAATCCACGCCCACCGAGAACAACAGTGTGCGCGGGTCGCCCAGGGCCACCGCGCGCTGCAGGCCGCCGGTGAAGTAGTCGCGGTCGAAGGCGTTCTTCAGGTTCAGCGCGTAGCGCCAATGGCCCTGGCGGTAGCCCAGGCCGGCATCGAATACCAGGTAGCCGGGAATGCGATGGCCGTAAGCGGTCTTCTCGCCTTCGGCGCGGGCGCCGCCGCTGACGCTCCAGCCGTCGGCCGCGCCGTGGGCGGTGTACTGCAGCCACACAGAACCGCTATGCCGCGGCACGTTGTTCAGGCGGCTGCCGACGCTGCTGACACGCTGGCCACCGTCGTCGGTGACCACCGCATCGGTGTAGGCGTAGCCGCCGAACAGGCTCAAGCCGTTGCCCAGGTCGGCGGCGGCGTTGAGCTCCAGGCCGCGGCTGCGCTGTTCGCCCACGGCGATGCTGTAGCCGTCGTTGAACGGATCGGTCTGCAGCACGTTGCGCCGGCGCAGGTCGTACAGCGCCATGCTCAGGCTGGTGCCGCTGCCGACTTCCATCTTGACGCCCAGTTCCACCTGGCGCCCGCGCTCGGGATCGAACTGCGCGCCCTGCGCATCGACGCCGACATTGGGATAGAACGAGGTGGCGACGCTGACATACGGGCGCAGCCCGCCACCGGCGTCGAACATCAGCGCTGCCGAACCCGTCGTGGCACTGTTGTCGGTGCGCGTGTCGCTGCCGGCCAGCCGATCCTCGCTCTGGTTGCGGCTGCGATCGTGGCGCAGGCCCAGCAGCAGTTGCCAGTCCGGCGCGAACTGGATGCGGTCGCGCAGGTACAGGCCGCCCGAGGTCACCACGCTGAGGTTGTCGCGGGTGGGGCGTGCCGGGCAGGTCACGGCGCTGCCGTAGACCGGCGCGTACACGTCGAGATTGCCGACGCGGCAGGTCGACTGCACGTTCCATTCCCAGGTCTTGAACGCGTCCAGGCCGGCGGTGACGGTGTGCTGCCAGGTGCCGGTGGCGAAGCCGCCCTGCAGGTAGGTGTCCTGCACCCAGGTGCGTCCGTCGAACTGTTGCTGGGTGGCGGTACGGCGCAGGGTGCGCAGGTTGGCGGCCAGGCCGTTGTTGGCGATCAGGAAACCGTCCAGGCCGAAGCTCTGCCAGCGCGCGGCATGGTGCAGGCTCCAGCCGTTGTCGAAGCGGTGATCGAGCACGTAGCCGATCCGGCTCTGATGGCTGTGGTACGGCCGCTGCCCGGGTTCGCCGGTGAACAGCGCGCGGTCGATTTTGCCGTTGCGGTTGGGTTCGGCGCTGCCTTCCCAGGGCAGGCCCTGCTGGCGGATGTAGTCGCGTTCCTGGTAGCTGGTCAGCAGCACGAAGTCGGTGCGCGGGCCCAGGTCCAGCGACAGCGAGGGAGCGATCCAGCGGCTGCGGAAGTACACGTGGTCGGTGGGGTCGTCGCTGTTCATCGCCAGCGCATTGAGGCGCAGTGCGACCTTGCCGTCGGCCGACAGCGGCTGGTTGAGATCGACGCTGCCCTGGCGCAGGCCGTCGCTGCCCACGCCCAGGTCGACCCGCCGCATCGGCTCGGCGCCGGGACGCTTGCTGATCAGGTTGACCAGGCCGCCCGGCAGCACCTGTCCGTACAGCAGCGAGGCCGGGCCCTTCATCACCTCCACCTGCTGCACGCCGAACAGTTGCTCGGCCACACGGTTGCTGTCGGCGGTGTGCAGGCCGTCGACGAACAGCGCGTCGGAGGCGGTCTGGCCGCGGATGATCAGGTCGTCCCAGCCGCGCCGGCCGTAGGTGTTGGCGACGACCCCGGAGACGTTGTGCAGGGCATCGGACAAGGTGCGCGCCTGCTGGCTGTCCAGCAGCGCGCGCGGCACCACGGTGATCGAGAACGGCGTCTGCGCCAGCGGCGCATCCGACTTGTCGGCCTGCACCGGTCCGGTGGCGCGGAAGCCGCTCTGCGCGTCGGCGCGCACCTGCACCGTGGGCAGGGCGGTCGCCTGTGCGGTATCGGCGCCGCTGTCGGCGTCCGAGGCGGTGGCGGCGTGCGCAGGCAAGGACAGCGCCATGCCCAGCAGGCAGGCGCACGAAAGGGGATGCAGTGTCATCGAGACCGTGAGGCGAAAGTTCTAATCGAGAATGATTATATTTCGCGAAACGGGCGTTGGGAATGCCCTGTGTCAACGCGGTCGGCTGACGCCGGCTGCGTCGGGTCGGTGCGGTTTGACTGGGGGCTGGCATCGCCGTGGCATTGCGCCCTTGCGGCGATCGCGGGCTTGAGCGCACACGCCGTCGGACGCGCGGATCACGACCGACTGTGCGCGTGTTGCGCCCGAGTCGCGCCCGCGCGTGATGTCGGATCGGCGGGCGCGCCGTCTATCGCAGACGGCGCGCGTGAGATGCGTGTGCGGCGGCCTCAGCCGGCGACGCGGAACACGCCGGGCTGGCCGCCGGGCGGCGTGCCCTCGAACTGGATCAGCGAGGCGACCAGTTCGGCATGCAGGCGGATGCGGCCCATCTCGCGCATGATCCGGATGTCCTCGTGGCGCAGTTCGCGGTTGGCCACCACCTCGCGCTTGTAGGCGAGGATCTCCGGATACTTGCGCGCCATGTTCAGCGCGTCGGCCACGCACTCCACGGTGTCGGCATCGGCCGACAGCGGTTCGCGGCTGTTGAACGCGGTGAGCCAGCGCTCGAAGCCGGCGGTGCGGTCGAACATGTTGGCGATGAACCAGATCACGAACAGGATCGCCACCCATGAGGTGACCACGATGACGATGCGCGAGAATGTCAGGTGGTAGTCGTGCTGCCACAACTGCGCGGTGATCACGCCGAGTAGGATCAGCGAGATCGCCTGCCAGCCGATGATCGACGCCACCAGCCACTGCTGCTTGGCCTTGGCCAGCAACGCGACCTCTTCGCGGATCTGCGCCTCGCTCTTGTGCTGCCAGTGCGCGACCTGTTCGGGAAACGAGCGCTGGTGCAGCGCGTTGTCCTCGAGCAGCAATCCCAAGCCTTTGAACAGAGCGAGCATGACGGGCTCCTTGCAGATGCGGTGACGGACGCGGAACGTCGGTTGGCGATCTTGAGGCAGCTTCTTTCTAGCACAGCGGCCGCAAAGTGCATGCTGCGGTCGCACATGCGGCGCGGCCGCGGCGCGCCATACGCCATCGCACGGCGCTCGCGCCGCTTTCGCTACCATCGGCGCATGCCCCCGCTGCTACGCACCCTCTCCGCTCCGGCCACCGCGCAGATCCGCCGCTGGGTGCTGGGCGCGTTCCCGCGCGAACGCGACGCCATCGACTACGACCAGCCGCTCGGCGATGTGGGCCTGTTCGGTCCGGACAGCGTCACCTGGCGCATCCATGCCGAGTTTCCCGGGATGCTGGCCGGCGGGCTGTGTGCGCTGCTGCTGCAGACCCTGCATCCGCTGGCGCTGGCCGGGGTCTACGACCATTCCAACTTTCGCGAGGATCTGGTCGGGCGCCTGCGCCGCACCACCCAGTTCGTCGCCGCCACCAGCTACGCGCCCACCGACGCGGCGCAGCGCCAGATCGCCCGTGTGCGTGCGATCCACACGCGGGTGCGCGGCCACACGCCCGACGGGCGTGCCTACGCCGCCGACGATCCGGCGCTGCTGACCTGGGTCCACGTGACCGAGGCCTACGGCTTCCTGCAGGGCTACCGCCGCTACTGCCGCGCGGTGCCGGCGGCGATCGCCGACCGCTATTACGACGAAGGCCGTCGCGTCGCCGAAGCGCTGGGCGCGCGCGACGTCCCGGCCAGCGAGGCGGCGGTGCTGGACTATTTCGCGCGGCAGCGGCCGCTGCTGCGGGTGGATGCGCGCTCGCGCGAGGTGCTGGCGGTGCTGTCCGGCCTGCGCCTGCCGGTGCCGGCGCCGGGGCTGTCGCGCGAACTGTTCCTGGGCGCCGGCGCAGCGCTGTTGCCGCCGTGGGCCAGCGCCCTGCTGCGGCAGGCACGGCTGCAGCGCACCGGCCCGACGGTGCCGGCCTGGTTGCTGCAGCAGGTGGCGCCGCTGTTCCGGGTGGCACTGCACGATGGCATCGCCGCGCGGGCGTGCCGACGGGTGGGGCTGACGACACAGGCACTGGCGCAGTGGCCACAGCGGACTGAATGATTTATCCGCATCGCTGAACGCAGCATCGCGTCACGGACGGTCAAGATCGCCGGTCCCAGGCCGCTGTATCCAGCATCTACGCCGCACTCCCGACCCTCGATGCCGCCGAATCCGCTCGCCGACAGGAAGCGTGACCGTCGCTTTCGGCACAGCCTGCGGCGCGCCACGCGCGCGCCGTTGCGGGCGATCGCGACCTGGGGCGTGGCGCTGGCGGTGCTGCTGGCCGCCGGCCTGGTGCTGGTGCTGGCGCAGGACCGCCACAACCGCCTGGCCGCAGCGCAGCGGCAGAGCCTGGCCCTGGCCACCGGCAGCGACCGCCTGCTGCAGTTGCAACTGGACAATCTCGGCCAGGCCCTGCATGGCGAGGGCCTGAGTGCGCAGGCGCTGCTGGCGGAGACGCCGATGCGGGCGCCCGAGCTGATCGCCGCCTCGCTGCACGGCCTGCAGGCGCGGCACCCGGAACTGCGCGACGTGGCCCTGCTGGATGTGCAGGGCCAACGCCGCTTCGGCGGCACGGGCGATCCGCAACTGCGCGCATGGATGCCGCGCGCGCGCTGCGGCGATCGGGTCTGCGTGAGTCCGCCAGTGCGCCTGGCCGATGGCGAGGCGGTGGTGCGCGTGGCGGTCCCGTGGGGGACCGATGGCTGGGTCGAGGCGCAATGGCGGGTGGCCGCGTTGCAACGCATCGTGCAGGGCACCGACAGCGGGCGCGACGGCATCGTCGCCCTGACCGACGCGCAGGGCGTGCTGCTGGCCGCCAGCCGCCCGCTCGCGGCCGGCCAGTCACGCCTGCCGATCGCGCTGGCGCAGCCGATGCCGCACGGCGGCGCCCTGGGGGTACGCCGCGATGTCTTCGACGGGACACCGCGGATCCTGGCGCTGAGCGGCGGCGGTGCGTATCCGTTGCTGGCGGTGGCCGGGGTGGGGCTGCGCGAGACGCTGTCCGGCTGGTGGTGGTTCGTCGCGGCGGCGGCGCTGGTGTACGTGCTGTACCTGCTCGGCCTGGCCTATCTGCTGGTCAGCCTGCGCCGCGCCGAGCGTCGCCAGCGCCACTTGCTGCAGCGCCTGCGGCGTGGCGACGAGGATCTGCGCCTGGCGCACGGCATGGGCGGCATCGGCACCTGGCGCGTCGACATCGCGCGGCGCGTGCTGCGCCTGTCCGAACCGACCGGCGCGATGTTCGGCCTGCAGCGCATGCAACTGCCCATCGAGGCGTTCCTGGCGCGGATCCACGACGAGGATCGCGCACGGGTGACGCAGCTGTACGAGGACGCGGCGCAAGGGCGCGCGGACTACAACACCGTCTATCGCATGCACCTGCCCGATGGACGCCTGCGCTGGCTGGCCGCGCGCGGCGCGCTGGTGCGCACGCGCGAGGGCATGTGCATGACCGGCGCGGTGCAGGACGTCAGCGACCGGGTGGCGGCGCACGCGCGCCTGCTCGATGCCGAGCGCCAGTTCCGCCTGGTGTTCGACCGCAATCCGCTGCCGTACTGGGTGTTCGCCGTCGACAGCCTGCGTTTCCTGGAAGTGAACCAGGCCGCGGTGCGCCAGTACGGCTACAGCCGCCAGGAATTCCTGGCGATGGACCTGTGCGATCTGCGCCCGGCGGAGGACGCGGAGCGCTTGCTGCAGGACGTGCGCAAACCGCGCGAGGGCTTCGACGCGCCGAGCGTGTGGACCCACCGGCGCAAGGACGGCAGCCTGCTGTCGGTATGCATCCACAGCGTCGACCTGGAATTCGGCGGCGTGCCTGCGCGGCTGATCCTGGCCGAAGACGTCACCGAGCGTCTTGCCCATGAACGCGAATTGGCCTACCTGGCACGCCACGAGTTCAACACCGGCCTGCTCAAGCCGCGCGCGATGGCCGAAGCCCTGCGTGCGCAGCGCGGCGGCTATGCCATCGCCTACGTGCAGGTGCGCGGCCTGGCCCTGATCGGCGACACCCTGGGCCGCGCCGCCGGCGACGCGGTGCGCAGCGCGGTGGCCGGGCGCATCCGCACGCTCGGCGAGCGCTTCGGGCTGAGCGCGCACCAGCCGGCGCAGGACTTCGTGCTGGCGATCCTGGACCCCCAGCTCCTGCCGCAGGCTTTGCAGGCGCTGCAGGAGGCGCTGTACGCACCGGTGCAGGGCGGCGAATTCGCCCAGCAATTGCAGGCGCACATCGGCGTGGCGCTGTGTCCGGACGATGCCGCCGATGCCGACGAGGCGATCGGCAGCGCCGCGCAGGCCGCGCATGCGGCGCAGGCAGAGGGCCGCAGCCTGGTGCGCTTCGACCGCGCCATGGCCGCGCGCACCGGCGAACGCCTGCGCCTGGCCGGGCGCATCCAGCAGGCGATCGAGCGCCAGGAGTTCGAGTTGTACTTCCAGCCGATCATGGATGCCGTCAGCGGCGCGCCGCGCGAACTGGAAGCCCTGATCCGCTGGCCGCAGCGCGATGGCGGTTTCATCGCGCCGGATGCGTTCATCCAGTTGTGCGAGGACACCGGGTTGATCCTGCCGCTGGGGCGCTGGGTGATGCGCGCGGCGGCGCGGGCGCGCCGCGCCCTGGTCGAGCACGGATGGCCGGACCTGCCGGTGGCGGTGAACGTGTCGGCGCTGCAGTTCTTCGACGGCGACCTGGTCGCCGACCTGGTGCAGGCCTGCGCCGAGGCCGGGCTGGCCGCCAACGGCCTGCAGTTGGAGCTGACCGAGAGCAGCCTGATGCGGCAGCCGCAGCAGGCCGGCGACGTGCTGCGGCAACTGCGCGCGCTGGGCGTGCGCGTGGCCCTGGACGACGTCGGCACCGGCTTCTCCAGCATGGCGTATCTGCGCGACCTGCCGCTGGACACGCTGAAGATCGATCGCAGCTTCGTCGCCGAGGTGGACCGCGATCCACGCAACGCCTCGATCTGCCAGGCGCTGCTGACCCTGGGCCATTGCCTGGGGCTGGACGTGGTCGCCGAAGGCGTGGAGACCGAGGCGCAGCTGCGCTGGTTGCGCGCGCACGGCTGCGGCGGCGTGCAGGGCTATCTGTTCGGGCGTCCGGCCCCATTGGCGGATGTGCTGCAGCGGCTCGGCGCGGTCACAGCATGAGTTCCACGTCGTGCCCGCTGCCCGGTGCCGGCAGCGGCTCGCCGTCCCAGTAACGCCGCAGCGGTTCGCGCACCAGGTCCAGCGCGGTGGAGGCACCGCGCGCGCCCGGAAAGCGCTGCAGGTTGCGCGACTGCAGCGCGAGCATGCGCCGGTCCTGTTCGCCGACCCGGCGCAGCAGCGGCCACACCAGCAGCCGCACCGCCCACGCCGGCGCCCAGCGCCCCTCCACGTGCAGGCTGGCGAAGACGTCGGTGCTGCGCGCGTCGAGCGGGGTGAAGTGCAGGCTGATCCGCACGCGGCCGCCGCGCGCGTAGCGGTACTCGATCTGCGCGCTGCCGGGCGCGGCGAAATGCGCGCGTTCCAGGATGCGCGGCGACTCGAACAACCGGTACAGCCAGCCGCTCTGCGCCGCGGCGCCGCGGTAGTCGACGTGGAAGCCTTCGTCGGTGTGGCGCAGCTCGGCGCGCTTGGCGGTGCGCGCGCCGCCGCGCCGCACCAGCCCCGGATGCAGCAGATGGGTGTGCAGCGGGTCCAGGAAGTTCTCCAGCGCATCGACCACGTGCGCATCCCAGCGCGTGCGCCACAGGAAGCGCCGCGCCGACGGCTGCAGCGCCTGCACCAGTTGCGAGGGCGCGTCCGCGCCTTCCGGATCGGGACGCAGCCAGATCAGGCCGTCGTGTTCGCGCGCGGCGAAGGCGCGCACCCGCACCGCCGGCGGCGCCTGCCCGGGCGGCAGGCCGGGGATCTCGCGCAGGGCGCCGGCGCGGTCGAAGCGCCAGCCGTGATAGGGGCAGGACAGGCCGTCGCCGGTGGCGCAGCCGGCCGACAGCGGCGCGTGCCGGTGCGGGCAGCGGTCTTCCAGCGCCAGCAGGCCGCCATCGGCGCAACGCGCGATCGCCGCATGCCGGTCCATCACCGACACCGCCAGCGGCTGGCGCCGCAACGCCGTGGCGGGGGCGACGGCGAACCACTGCCGGTACAGGGACGGATGCCAGGCGCTCATGCCGCCGGCGCCACGCGCGTGGTGTGCCGCGCGCCGCGCGCGTTCATGTGAGGGTGGTGCCGGCGACCCGGTTGCGGCCGGCGCGCTTGGCCGCGTACAGCGCCTGGTCGGCGGCCAGCACCAGGGTCTGCCAGGACGCCTGCGCCCCGGGCGACGACAGGCAGTAGCCGATGCTCACCGTGCACACCAGCGGCGCCTCCGGCGCGGCATCGATCTGTTGCTGCTCGATGCGCCGCCGCAGGCGTTCGGCGAGATCGCGCACCGACGCCTCGTCGCCCTGCGGAATCAGCACCATGAACTCCTCGCCGCCGATGCGCGCCAGCAGGTCCGGCATGCGGATGTGCTGCGTCAGGGTCTGCGCGATGGCGACCAGCACCTGGTCGCCGACCGCATGGCCGAAGCGGTCGTTGATCGCCTTGAAATGGTCCACGTCGATCATCAGCACCGCGATCGACGCCCGCTTGCGTGCGGCATCGAGGGTCGCCGCCTCGCCGCGCTCCCACATCACCCGGCGGTTGGTGACCCCGGTGAGCGGATCCTGCGAGGCGTGCCGCCGCAGTTCCGCGTTCATTTCGCGGGTCAGCATCCACAGGAAGCCAGGGGTGATGCTGGCGGTCAGCACGATGCGCGAGAGCAGGCCGAAGTTGGTGGTCGGGTCGTAGCTGGTATCGACGTCGGGATGGACGGCCCACCAGACCACCCGCAGCCCGACCATGCCGGCCCACAGGAAATGGAAGACGGCCGTGAAGCGCGCCGGCGTGCGTACGGTGCTGTCGGCGTGGCGCCACAACGCCACCGCGGTGGCCAGGGTCAGCATGCCGCGCACCAGGCCGCCGAAGATCACCATGATGCGGTGATCGAGGCCTGTGTAGTGCAGGCTGTAGAGTTCCAGCGCGCAGAGCAGCGCGATCGGGACCAGCAATGTCCACTGCAGCAGCGGGCGTCGCAGGTAGGCGTTTACCGCCACCAGTGTCAGTGCGGTGGCCACGTCGAGGGTGACGTTGCCGGCGGGCGCGACCCAGACGTCCATGTAGTGCCAGGCCGGCGCCAGCAGGGTGCCGAAGCCCAGGGTGAACACGCCGTAGCTCAGCGTCAGCAGCAACAGGCTGCGGGCGTGCCGTTCCTTGCGGCCGGTGACGTACAGCGCCAGGAACATCGCCGAGGACACCGCCGCGAGCAATGCGTTGACGATCAGCAAGGTGCCGGCATGGGCCAGATGCGCAATCCATTCCACAGATGTTCCGGGCCGCAGCGGCGATGAGGTGTTGCAGATGCAGCAAAGTATATGCCAGTGCCAGTGTCGGGCAGCCGACGCGGCATGCGCGATCGACGCTGAAAACGATTACGGCCCGCCTTCGGGCTTGGCGCTGCTTGGCCTCACAGCCGGTACTGGCGCATCAGCGGGACACCGATGCGCCGGGTCAGGGCGCCGAGCGCGGCGATCGGCTGGCGTCGCCGCAGCGGCAGGTGGCGCGCATCGACCGCGCTGTACTCGATGACCGGCGTGCCGCCGCGCTGGCGCTTGAAACTGGCCGCGCCGGCGCTCTGGTTGAGGCGCTGGCCATACCGTCGCGCATGGTCGATGCCGCAGGCGGTGAGGGTGCGGTACAGCGCCAGCCGCTGCGGCAGCTGCAGGTCGTAGCCGACGATCGGTGCGGTGACGGTGCCGCCGATGCCGAACAGGCCGGTGATGCAGACCAGTTGCCCGTCGCCATCGCGGAAGCCGTCGAAGCGCAGCAGCCCGGCGCGGTGCCAACCGCGCAGGAAGCCGGCGTGGTAGGCCGGATTGCAGTGCGAATATTTCTCCAGATACAGCTGCGCATACAGCGCGGCGATGCGCGGATAGTCGGCCTCGCCGATGGCGTCGTTGCCGCAGCGCTGCAGGTCACGGCGCTCGACCAGCTTGAGGTCGCGGGCCAGATCGCGATGGCGCAACAGTCGCGGCCAGTCCTCGTACAGGTAGACCTGGCGGCTGGCGATCAGGGTGAAGCCTTCGGCCTGCAGCGCGTGCAGCCACTGCGGCGTGTCCACCGCGTTGAGCGAGCGGAACCACAGCGCGTGGTCGGGCCAGCGCGCGCGTGCGGCATCCAGCAACGCCCGCAAGCCGCTCGGCGGCAGCGGCGGGTACAGGTTGGTGGACAGCAGCCAGTTGTTGAGGGTGACCGCGCGGTCGATCCGTGCCCAGTCCAGCCAAGCGCCGATGCCGCCGCACAGGCCGCGTACCGGCGCGGCCAGCGCGCCCGGCAACAGCCGCGCGGCTTCCTCGGCGGCGTAGTCGGCATAGGTGGTGCGCGGCGAGCAGACCCAGGCGTTGCCGGGGTGGCGTTCGCCGACCGTCACCGGCAGCGCCAGGTCGCCCGCCTGCAATACCTCGATGCGCGCATGTGCGTTGTCGGCCAACCGCTGCGCGTCGCCGCCGGCGTGCAGCGCGGCGAAGCGTTGCAGCTTCGTGGCGTAGTCGGCGGCTGCGGCGGCGGCGTCGCCATGGCTCATGGCGGCGGCAGTGCCTCGCCGTCCCACTCGGTATCGCGGGTGGCGGCTTCGCGCACGCTGCAGCGTTGTGCCAGCGCCAGGCGCGCGTGGCTGCCCAGATCGCACAGCGTGCCGGCCAGCGGCCAGCGGTCGCCGCGCGGCGCCAGTACGTCCTCGGCGCGCGCGTAGTCGTGGCGCCACTGTCGCAGCCGGCCCTGGCCCAGCGCCGCCGGCAAGGCCGCGCCGAGCATCAGCATGCCCAGCATCGCTGCGCGGTCGTCGGCCGGGCGCAACGGCGCCGGCGCATCGCCCGCGTCGCCGCACAGCAAGGCCACCAGCGGATCGGCCGCGGCGAACAGGTGCAGGCCGCTGGTCGCACGCGGATTGCATTCGATCACGCTGCAGCGACCTTGCGCGGAGACCATCCAGTCGAAGGAAATCTGCCCAGTGAAGCGCAGCGCCTGCACCAGTTGCACGGTGAAGCGCTCGATCTGCGGATCCGGCGCCGCGTCGAAGTAATAGCTGGAGCTGCGCCGCAGCCGATAGCGCGGGCGGTACACCGCATGCGCCAGCAACATGCCGTCGCGCGCCAGCGCATACGAGCAGCGTTCCTCGCCCTCACAGTAGCGCTGTGCGACCCAGTCGCCCTGCGCGGGCAGCGGCGTGGCATCGGTGGGCACGCCTTGCGGGTACAGCCGCACATGCACGCCGAAGCGTGAGAACTCCGGTTTGAGCACCAGCGGTTCGGAACCAGCCCACTCGCGTGCCTGCGCCAGGCTACGCACGCGCACGCTGGCCGGCACCTCCACATCGCTGCCGAGTCCACGCGCCAGTTCCATGAAGTGATACTTGCTGTGCAGCGTGCGCAGCGTGGCGAAGTCGTGCAACGGTAGCTGCAACTGCGCCGGCAGCGCACTGCGATAGCGGGCCAGGTAGAACACTTCCTCGCAGGTCGGCACCAGCACGTCGATGCGCTGGCGGGCGAGCAGGGCGTTGAGATCGGCCAGCCACGCGCGCGACGCATCGCGTGCCGGCGCGACGCGGTGATGCGCGGCCACCGCGCGCGACCAGCCGGAGATGCGACTGGCGACGCTGTCGGCCAGGTGCACCCGCCAACCCTGCGCGGCGAAGCGGCGCGCCAGGTCCAGGGCGACCGGCGCGCGTGCGCCGGTGATCAGCACGCCGGGGGCCTCAGCCATGCGGGTGCTCCGCCGGTGCCGGCCGCCATTGCCGACAATGCGAGGGCACCAGGCGCAAGCCCGGCTCGGCCTGGCGCAGCGCATGCAGCCGCGCCAGGGTGTCGCGATAGACGCGATGCTCGCCGAGCAGGTGGGTGACCAGGGCTGGCGGCGGCGTGCCGTCGGCGAGCGCAGCGCTGGACCAGGCCGCGTCGGCGATCAGGAACACCGGGCCGTGCGCGTCCTCGAACCACAGGCCGTAGTGGCCGGGCGCATGCCCGGGCAGCGGCACCAGCAGCACGCTGCCGTCGCCGAACAGGTCGCGCGGCGTGCCGAAGTCGCGCAGCGCGGCGGGCGACAGCGCCGCGGGCAGCGCCTCGATCCAGTGCATGCGCGGGCGCGCGCCGTGCAGCAGTGCCGGCAGGAAACCTTCGCGCAGCGCGGCCAGCCGGCCGCGGCGCTGCAGATCGTCCCAGGCCTTTTGCGCGCAGGCCAGGCGCGCGTGTGGGAAATCGGCGACGCCGCCGACGTGGTCACCATGGAAATGCGACAGCACGATCCAGCCGATGCGGTCCGCATCCACGCCGTCGCGGGCGAGTTGTTCGCGCAGCGATTGCCCGGGTGCCAATTGCACGGGCGTCAGCCAGCGGTACAGGCGTTCGGGAAAGCGCGCGGTGGCATCGAAGAAATGACGGGCGTAGCCGGTGTCGAACAACAGGTCGCCCTGCTGCGGATGCTGCAGCAGGGCCGCCAGCGCCGGAAACGGACATGGCGCCAGCGGCGCGCCGCGGCGCGTGGCGCGCTCCGGATGCGTGCAGTGACCGGCTTCGTACAGCCGCCACTGCAGCCTGGGTACGCTCATGGCCGCCCCAGCGCGGCCAGCCCGGCCTCGGTCGACAGCACGGGCGCATAGCCGAGTTCGCGGCGGGCGCGGCCGATGTCCAGCGTCTGCGAATAGCCGAGCACGCCGATACCGTAGCGGCTGAGCCGCGGCTCCGGTTGCCCGCGACGGCGCAGCGCGATCTGCTCGCCGAGCGTGGCCAGTGCCAACGCCGGTCCGCGCGGCAGCGGCAACAGCCGCACGCGCAGGCGCAGCACCGCGAACAGTTCGGTCAGCAGGTCGCGCACCGCGATCGGCACGCCGTTGCTGATGTTGTAGGCGCGGCCATCGCCGATGTGCTCGGCGCGCAGCGCAGCCAGCGCCGCGGCCACCGCGTTCTCCACGCAGCACACATCGATCATCGCGCGGCCGCCGTTGACCAGCGGGAACCAGCCGCGCTGCGCCACCGCCAGCAAGCGCGGCACGATCGCGTTGTCGCCATGGCCGAACACCGCGCGCGGGCGCAGCACCACCGCCGGCAGTCCGGCCGCCGCCGCCGCGCGCACCTTCTCCTCGGCTTCCCACTTGGTCTGCGGGTAGCCGCCGATCCAGCGCGGCGGCGGGGTGAAGTCTTCGGTGATCTGGTATTGATCGGCGAAGCGGAAGTAGATGCTGGGCGAACTGAAGTGCACGAAGCGGCGCACGCGTGCGGCCAGCGCGGCGGCGAGCAGGCGTTCGGTGGCGACCACGTTGGCCAGGCGGAAGGTCTCGGCGCTGGCCCAAGGTGCCGACAACGCAGCGCAGTGGATCACCGCATCGCAGCCGCGCAGCAACGGCGCCAGGTCATCGCGACACAGCTCGGCGGGCACGACCTCGATCCGCGGATTGCCGGCGAAGGCCGCCAGCTTGGCGGCGTCGCGACCGCTGGCGCGCACCGCTACGCCGGCATCGGCCAGGGCGCGCACGATGTAGGCGCCGATGAAGCCGGACGCGCCGGTGACCAGGACGCGTGCCATGTCAGTAACGCAACACCGCGCCGCCGAACGCCAGCCCGGCGCCGGAGCCGACCAGGCCGATCAGGTCGCCGCGGACGATGCGGCCGCTGTGGATCGCCTGGTGCAGCGCACTCGGAATGGAGGCCGCCATCTGGTTGCCGCGCTGGCCGATCACCTCGATCAGCGCGTCCGGCGCCAGCCCCAGCGCCACGCGCAGGTGACGCAGCGCCTTGGCGCTGGCCTGGTGCGGCACGATCCGCCGCAGCTGCGCCAGATCGACCCCGGCCTGCG
Organism: Xanthomonas sp. LMG 12460; assembly: GCF_009192895.1. Taxonomy (NCBI): domain Bacteria; kingdom Pseudomonadati; phylum Pseudomonadota; class Gammaproteobacteria; order Lysobacterales; family Lysobacteraceae; genus Xanthomonas; species Xanthomonas sp. LMG 12460. The sequence continues at coordinate 18,448 of NZ_NKUH01000007.1, forward strand.
CCAGCAGCCGCTGCAGGAAACCGGGCAGCTTCGCCGCGGCGAGGCGATAGGTGGCGCGGCCGTTCATTTCGAATTGCGAACCGGCGCGCAGCGCCTCGACACCGTGATCCAGGCGCAGGCGGGTGCCGCCGGCGCGCACGCGGCAGTGGTCGATGCCTTCGGAATAGGTTTCCAGCCGCGCCGCCAGCAATTGCGAACCGCTGGCGCCGTCGTCGGCGCCGAGCACCACCGCGGCGGCACCGTCGCCGAACAGCGGCGCGGTATCCGCATCGTCCGGATTGAGGCCGACGCTGGCGATCTCGCTGGAGACGATCAGCACGCGGCGATGGCGGCCGGCGGCGATCGCGCAGGCGGCCAGGTCGAGCGCGGCGATGAAGCTCAGGCAGGTGGCGTTGATGTCGAAGGCGGGGATGCCGCTTCCCTGCAGGCCCAGCCGCGCGTGCAGCAGCGCCGCGCTGCACGGGATCGCCTGTTCCATCAGGCTACAGGCGCTGATCACGCAATCGACCTCGTGCGCCTGCAACTGCGCCGCCTGCAGCGCCGCGCGCGCGGCGCGTTCGCCCATGAAGGTGGCCGGCTCGTCGGCGCCCGCGTAGTGCCGCGTGGCGACCCCGGTATGCCGCAGGGTCCAGCCGGCGGGCTTGCCCCAGCGCCGGTCGAAGGCCTCCGCCGGCACCTGCTGCGCGGGCAGATACTCGCCCGTGCCGAGGATGCGCAGCGCGATGGGCCTGCTGGTGTGGACGCTCATCCGTAAAGCTCGCACAAGGGGCGCGCAGCGTACTGCCAGCGGCTCGGCGCCGGCAACCGCTCTTGCGAAGATCGCGCCGCTGTCTGCGGCTGGCGACCTCAGACAATCCTCAATCGCGCAGCGACCTGGCGAAATACGTGGGCGCTTCGACAAAGCCTTCGCGCCGATAGAAGGCGTGCGCGCGTTCCCGCCGGCTGTGGCAGTGCACCTCCAGGCGGTCGCAGCCGCGCTGCCGCGCCAGTGCCTCGCCCTCTGCCAGCAAACGCTGTCCCACCCCGGCGCCGCGCGCGCGATCGTCGACGCAGAAATAGCTGATGCGGCAGATGTCGCCGGCCAATGCCAACTGCGGCAGAAAGTGCAGCGACAACACACCCAGGACGTCGTCCCCTGAGGCGGCCAACAGCAAGGCCGCGTCCGGATGTGCCAGGAGCTGCGCCAGGCGCGCCTCGATGAAGTCCTCGGTTCCGGCGTAGTCCAGTGCCGCCATCAGCGTCACGATCGCCTGCCGGTCCGCCATTGCCGCGTTCCTGATGTCCAGGGTGCCGTTCTCGCGCATTTGCAGGCAGTAGGAAGTCGCCCGCGTCGGGCGCAACCGCTTTGCCGACCCGACGCAATCTGTGCGGAAATGGGCGGCGCGTTAGCGCCCGCGACGCTGCCCGTACCAGAAGCCAAGTCCGTCGCGCGAGCGCAGCAGGCTGCGGCCGCGGCGCAGCAGGCGCAACAGCAGCCCCAGGTGCTCGCGCTTGCTGAAGCTGCGCAGCTTGCGGTCGGAGGTGTGCACCGGCTCGCGCAGGATCACGAAGCGTCCCTGCCGCGCCAGTGCGCGGCTCAGCGCCACGTCCTCGCCGGCGTAGTAGCGCTCGTCGAAGCCGCCGGCGGCGACGAAGGCGCTGCGCGTGCAGAACAGGAAGCAGCCGGGGGCGATGCCGGTGCAGCGGAACAGCCAACCGAACAGCGTCTGCGCCAGGCGCTCGTGCCAGGCGATGTCGCCGAGCAGGCGCACCTGCGCGCCGCCGCCGACCGCGCCGGTGCCGAGCGCGCGCAGCGCCGCGGCCAGCAGCGGGGTGTTGACCCGGGTGTCGGCATCGACGAACAGCAGATGGCGGCCGCGGCTGGCGGCGGCGCCGGCATTGCGCACGGCGGCGATGTGCCGCAGTTCCACCTCCAGCACCTGCGCGCCGTGCCGGCGCGCGATCTCGGCGGTGCCGTCGCGGCAGGCATCGGCCACCACCAGCGTCTCGCAGTCCAGCCGCAGCGCCTGGGCGGCGACATGCAGCGAGGCCAGCGTGTCGCCGATCAGGGCGGCTTCGTCGTGCGCGGGGACGATGAAGGAGATCACCCCCGCATCATGCGGGGCCGGGGCGGCGCGGGCAATCGACCCGCGCCGCGGCCGGGGGCGCGGTTCAGCCCTGCAGCGCGCCGCGCGAGGCGGCGGGGTAGCGATGGCCGGCGGCGGCGTCGGCGGGGAAGATCGCCTCGATCTGCGCCAGTTCCTCGGCGCTCAGCTTCACCTGCAGCGCGCCCAGGTTCTCTTCCAGGTAGGCCAGGCGCTTGGTGCCCGGGATCGGCACCAGGTCCTCGCCCTGCGCCAGCACCCAGGCCAGCGCCAGTTGCCCCGGGGTCACGCCCTTGGCCTGCGCCAGCTCACGTACCCGCTCCACCAGCTGCAGGTTGCGGTCGAAGTTCTCGCCCTGGAAGCGCGGCGAATGGCGCCGGTAGTCGTCGGCCTCGAAGTCCTCCGGCGAACGGATCGCCCCGGTCAGGAAGCCGCGGCCCAGCGGCGAGTACGGCACGAAGCCGATGCCCAGCTCGCGCACCGTCTCCAGCACGCCGTCGTGTTCCGGGTCGCGCGACCACAGCGAGTACTCGCTCTGCAGCGCGGTGATCGGATGCACCGCGTGCGCGCGGCGGATGGTGGCCGCGGCGGCTTCGGACAGGCCGAGGAAGCGCACCTTGCCCTGTTCCACCAGCCGCGCCATCGCCCCGACCGTGTCCTCGATCGGCACGTTCGGATCCACCCGATGCTGGTAGTACAGGTCGATGTGGTCCACGCCGAGCCGGCGCAGGCTGGCCTCGCAGGCCGACTGCACGTATTCCGGGCGGCCGTCGATGCCGCGTGCGGCCGGGTCGTTGGGGTCGAGCTTGATGCCGAACTTGGTCGCCAGCACGACTTGGTCGCGGCGCCCGGCCAGCGCCTTGCCCACCAGCACTTCGTTGGTGTGCGGGCCGTACATGTCGGCGGTGTCGATGAGGCTGACGCCGTGCTCGATCGCGGCATGGATGACCGCGATCGAGGCGGCGTCGTCGCTGCGGCCGCCGTAGAACGCGCTCATGCCCATGCAGCCGAGGCCGAGGGCGGAGACGCGGGGGCCGTTGCGGCCGAGGGTGCGGGTTTGCATGGAGGATGCTCCTGAGGGGGAGGGGAGGGAAAGCGTGGCCGCCGGGCGGTTCGCTCAGGGTGAGGACGGGCCCAGCGCGTCGCGGGCGACGGCCAGGGCATTGAGCGCGGTGGGGAAGCCGACGTAGGCGTACAACTGGTCGAGCACGGCGAAGATCTCTGCACGGCTGGCGCCGGCCGCCTGCGCGGCGCGCAGATGCAGGCGCAACTGCGGTGCGGCGTGGCCGAGGCTGGCCAGCACCGCCACCGTGACCAGTTCGCGGGTCTTCAGGTCCAGCGCGCTGTCGGCGCGGTAGATCTCGGCGAAGGCGATGGCGGCGCCGCGGCCGCTCAGTGCGGTGTCTGCGTCGTCGGCCAGGGCGCGGATCGCCGCGCCCTGCTGCGGGCCCATCAGCGCGGCGATCTGCGCGATGCCGGCCGCTTCGGCCTCGGCCAGGGTCATGTTGCTCGGCAACGCGTTCGCGATGGATGCCATGGAATGGTGCTCGTGTACGAAGGGGCAGGACGCCGCGCTCAGCGCGGCTGGATGCGGGTGCCGCCGCTCAGCAGCGCCTGCGGGTTGGGCGAGGCCAGGAAGTCGTGCGGGAAGCCCAGTTCGATCGCGCTGGCGGCATCCAGCCGCTGCAGCGCCTCGGCATCCAGGTGCAGGGTGAGTGCGCCCAGATTGTCCTGCAATTGCGCCACGCTGCGCGCGCCGACGATCGGCATCGCCCCGCGCGCCAGCAGCCAGGCCAGCGCCACCTGCGCCGGCGAGCGCTGCAGCTCGGCGGCCAGCGCCACCACCGTCTCGGCGACCGCCAGCGCGTGTTCGTTGAAGGTGCGTTGCGAATGCGCGACCTCGGCGCGGCCCACGCCATCGACCTGCGCGCCGCCGGAGGCGGCCGAGCGCACCCGCGCCAGATCGGCGGCGCCGTACTTGCCGGTGAGCACGCCCATCGCCAGCGGCGACCAGGCCAGCACCGACATGCCCAGTGCCTCGGCCATCGGCACCAGTTCGCGCTCGACCGTGCGCTGCGCCAGCGAGTACTCGATCTGCAGGGCGACGAACGGCGTCCAGCCGCGCAGGTCGGCCAGGGTCTGCATGCGCGCCACCTGCCAGGCGGGGGTGTCGGAGATGCCGGCGTAGAGGATCTTGCCGGCGCGCACCAGGTCGTCGAAGCCGCGCATCACCTCGTCGATGCCGGTGGTGCCGTCCCAGGCGTGCAGATACAGCAGGTCCAGGTAATCGGTGCCCAGCCGCGCCAGGCTGGCGTCGACCGAGCGCAGCAGCGCCTTGCGGTGGTTGCCGCCGCCGTTGGGGTCGCCGGGGAAGGGATTGAGCGCGAACTTGCTGGCGATCACCAGCCGGTCGCGGCGACCGGCAGCGAAGCGGCCTAGCAGGGTCTCGGCGCTGCCGTTGGTGTAGATGTTGGCGGTATCGAGGAAGTTGCCGCCGGCATCGACGTACAGGTCGAACAGGCGGCGTGCCTCGGCTTCGTCCGCGCCCCAGCCCCAGTCGGCGCCGAAGGTCATGGTGCCCAGGCACAGCGGGCTGACGCGCAGGCCGGAACGGCCGAGCAGGCGGTAGTGATCGAGGGCCATCGCGGCGGTCTCCAGGTGAGGGTGCGGGGCACTGTAGGCGCCGCGTCGCCCTGGATAAATCCTGGTAATCCGCATGGGCTTTGAAGCTGTGCTACACAATGACCGGCGCCTGCCGCGTCCGTCCTCCCTTGCTGCCCGCCCGCCATGCACCGTCCCTCGCCGCTGTCCGCCGTCGTCGCCTTCGTCCGCGTCGCCCACCATGGCAGCTTCACCCGCGCCGCCGCCGAGCTGGGCGTCTCGCCCTCGGCGCTGTCGCAGACGCTGCGCGCGCTGGAGGCGCAACTGGGCGCACGCCTGCTCAACCGCACCACCCGCCGGGTCGGGCTGAGCGAGCACGGCGAGCGCTTCCTGCAGCGGGTGGCGCCGGGCCTGGCGCAGATCGACGCGGCCTTCGCCGACCTGGATTTCCTGCGCGACCGCCCGGCCGGCACGCTGCGCATCAACCTGCCGCTGGTGGCCGCCGAGCAACTGGTGTGCCCGCAGCTGCCGGCGTTCCTGGCCCGCTATCCGGAGGTCAGCGTGGAGTTGTATTCGGACCGGACCCTGGCCGATATCGTCGCCGGCGGCTTCGACGCCGGCATCCGCCTGGGCGAGAGCCTGGCGCGCGACATGATCGCGGTGCCGGTGGGTCCGCCGCAGCGGCAGACGGTGGTGGCCGCGCCGGCCTACTTCGCCGCGCACGGGACGCCGCAGACGCCGGCCGAACTGGCCGAACACGACTGCATCCGCTGGCGGCGCACCGACGGCCGCCTGCAGGCCTGGGAGTTCACCCGCGACGGCCACGATTTTCTGGTCGAAGTCGCCGGGCGGCTGGTGGTCAACGACACCGCGGTCGGCCTGGACGCCGCGCGCCGTGGGCTGGGCCTGGGCCAGGCGTTCGAATGGCAGGTGGCGGCCGATGTCGCCGCCGGGCGGTTGCAGCGGGTGCTGGACGACTGGCATGCGCCGTTCGCCGGCTGGCATATCTACTACCCGGCGCGCGAACACCTGCCGCCGAAGCTGCGGGTGTTCATCGATCACTTGCGCGCGGCGCATGCCGCTGGCGGCACGGCGTAGCGCGATGGCGCTGGTCGAGGCCGGCGGGTGAAGTGGAAATAGAGGGAACAGGCGGCGGCGCCGCGGCCGCGATCGCGGCGTCGAGCAGCGCCCGACCGGGAAGGCCGGGCGCCGAATGGGCATCGCATCGCCGCAGGCACCACGGCAGTCGAGATGGAGGATGCCGCCCTTTGCAGGCGGCACCGAGGAGGCTCAGCCCTTGAGCTTGGCCGCGAACTCGGCCACGCGCTTGCCGAGCAGGCGCGCGGTCTCCAGGTCGCCGCTGCGCGGCGCCTCGTCCGGGGAGGCGTCGGACGGCGAGATCGCCAGCGCGCCGCCGGAGCCGGCAGTCCAGTTCACGTCGTCCGGGCCGTGCGCCTTGGTGTTGGACGGCAGCAGGCCGGTGCCAACCCAGATCTGGCCGTGCTGCTGGGCCAGGGTCCAGAAGTATTCGATGGTGGCGAACTTGTCGCCGTTGACCGAGGCCGAGTTGGTGAAGCCGGCGGCGATTTTGTCCTTCCAGGCCTGCGAGAACCACGGCTTGGAGCTGGCGTCGGCGAACTTCTTGAACTGCCAGGCCGGGCCGCCCATGTAGGTCGGGCTGCCGTAGACGATGGCGTCGGCCTGGCCGATGGCCTCCCAGGCGCCGTCGGGCAGGTTGCCGTCCTGGTCGATGCGGTACAGCGTGGCTTCGCCGACGCTGGCGGCGCCGGCGTGCACGGCCTCGGCCTGCTTGACGGTGTGGCCGTAGCCGCTGAAGTAGACGATCGCGATCTTGCTCATACGCGGACTCCTGAAGGTGAGGGGGAAAAGCGCGGGCATTGTGCGCATGCGCGGCCGCCGCGATCAGCGCCATCGGCGGGATGTTGTGTCCGGTCCGCGCGCTGCGGTTCAGCTCTCGGCCGGGGAGCGCATCGTGCGATCGATGCCCACTTCGACCAGGTAGTCGATGAAGCTGCGCACCTTCGGCGCCAGGTGGCTGCGGCTGGCGTACACCGCGTAGACGCCGATCGGCCCGATCTCATGGTCGGGCAGCACCCGCACCAGGCGGCCGTCCTCCAGCGCCGCTTCGGCCATGAAGTCCGGTTGCACGGTGACGCCCATGCCGGCGATGGCCGCCTCGCGCAGCACGTCGCCGCAGTTGGCGCGCAGCGTGCCGGCCACCCGCACCTGGGTCGCGCCGTCGGGGCCGTGCAGGGTCAGGTCGTCCTGCACGTAGCTGTAACTGAGGAAGGCGTGGCCGGCGAGGTCGGCGGCCAGCTGCGGGGTGCCGGCACGCGCCAGGTAGTCCGGCGACGCGCACAGGAACGCCTGCACTTCGCCGAGCTTGCGCGCGATCAAGGTGGGCGCCACCTGGCGGGTGATGCGGATCGCCAGGTCGTAGCCTTCCTCGACGATGTCCACCAGGCGGTCGGACAGCGACAGATCGAGGGCGACCTGCGGATAGCGCGCGCTGTAGCCGGCCAGGCGCGGGCCCAGCCGGGCGACGCTGAAACTGAACGGTGCGTTGATCCGCAGCGTGCCGGAGGGCGTCAGCGCCTGCTCGCCGACCGCCGCCTCCATGTCGTCGAACTCGGCCAGCAGCAACTGGCAGCGCTGGTAATACGCCGCGCCGACACTGCTCGGGCTGACCCGGCGGGTGGTGCGGTTGAGCAGGCGTGAGCCCAGGCGCTGTTCCAGCCACGCCACCTGGCGGGTGACGCTGGCGGTGGAAATGCCCAGCGCGTCGGCAGCGGCGTTGAAGCCGTTGCGGTCGACGACGGCGACAAAGACCCGCATCGCCTCCAGCGTGTCCATTGTTTCGGTTCCTGAAATGGATCGTCGGCGGCAGGGTAATTTATTCCCGCAGATGGCGGAAATACCCTGGTCGCCTGCACGAACGCCCGGCGCTGGCCGCGCGCGCCACCGTGCCGCCCCCCACTGTGGAGACCTGCCATGGCGCGTTTGCCTTCCCTGTACATCTCGCACGGTTCGCCGATGACCGCGCTGCAGCCCGGCCTGGTCGGCACGCGGCTGGCCGAACTGGCGGCGACGCTGCCGCGACCGCGCGCCATCGTGCTGGCCTCGGCGCACTGGCTGGGCAGGCGGCCGCTGGTCGGCGCCGCGGCGCAGCCGCAGACCATCCACGACTTCGGCGGATTCCCGCAGGCGCTGTACGCGATGCAGTACCAGGCGCCGGGTGCGCCGGCCGTGGCCCAGCAGGTCGCCGAGCTGTTGGCGCAGGCCGGGCTGGCGCCGGTGCTGGACGAGCGTCGCGGGCTGGACCACGGCGTGTGGGTGCCGCTGTCGCTGCTGTACCCGCAGGCCGACATCCCGGTGGTGCCGCTGTCGATCCAGCCGGAACTCGGGCCGGAGCACCACCTGGCGCTGGGCCGCGCACTGGCGCCGCTGCGCGAGGACGGCGTGCTGGTGATCGGCTCGGGCAGCATCACCCACAACCTGCACGACTTCGGCCGCTACGCCGAGGGCAAGGAAGTGCCCTACGTGCGTCCGTTCATCGAATGGACCGAGCAGGCGTTGCGCCGCGACGACGTGCCGGCGATGCTCGACTACCGCCGGCAGGCGCCGTTCGCCGAGCGCGCGCATCCCACCGACGAGCACTGGCTGCCGATCTATGTGGCGATGGGTGCGGCCGGCGCGGACGGGCTGGGCGCGCAGCGCATCGATGCGGGGATCGACGCCGGCCTGCTGGCGATGGACATCTACCGCTTCGACGGCGCCGCGGCGCGCGTGGCGGCCTGAACGCCAGGAGATCGACCTGAGCGATTCATCGCGGTGAAGGCCGCACCGCATCCGCGTCTCACCGTTTGAGACGCGGACCCGGCATCGTCGGCCGGTGAATACCCTCGAGAAACTCGCCGTGCTCGCCGACGCGGCCAAGTACGACGCGTCCTGCGCCTCCAGCGGCGCCGACAAGCGCCATTCGCTGCGCAGCGGCGGCATCGGCAGCACCGAGGGCATGGGCATCTGCCATTCGTACACGCCCGACGGGCGCTGCGTGTCGTTGCTGAAGATCCTGCTGACCAACTTCTGCGTCTTCGACTGCGCGTACTGCGTCAACCGCGTGTCCAGCAACGTGCGCCGCGCGCGCTTCACCCCGGCCGAAGTGGTCAAGCTGACCCTGGATTTCTACAAGCGCAACTACATCGAAGGGCTGTTCCTCTCCAGCGGCATCATCCGCAACAGCGACTACACCATGGAGCAACTGGTGGAAGTGGCGCGGCAGCTGCGCGAGGAGCACCGCTTCGCCGGCTACATCCATCTCAAGACCATTCCCGACGCGGCGCCGGAGCTGCTCGCCGCCGCCGGCCGCTACGCCGACCGGCTCAGCATCAACGTGGAGTTGCCGACCGAGCGCGGCCTGGCGCAACTGGCGCCGGAGAAGAACGTCGGCGGCATCCGTGCGGCGATGGGCGAATTGCGCTGGCGCATCGAGGAGAGCAAGGAGGCGCGCAAGGCCGAAACCCGCGTCCGCGCCAAGCCGCCGCGCTTCGCCCCGGCCGGGCAGAGCACGCAGATGATCGTCGGCGCCGACGGCGCGGACGATCGCGCGATCCTGCACACCAGCCACAATCTCTACGGCAACTATCGCCTGCGCCGGGTCTACTACTCCGCGTTCAGCCCGATTCCCGACGCCTCCAGCAAGCTGCCGCTGCAGGCGCCGCCGTTGCAGCGCGAGCACCGCCTGTACCAGGCCGACTGGCTGCTGCGGTTCTACGACTTCTCGGTGGAGGAGATCGCCCCGCCTGCGGCCAGCGGCATGCTCGATCTGGACGTGGACCCCAAGCTGGCGTGGGCGCTGCGCAACCCGGAGCGATTCCCGGTGGATCTCAACACCGCCGCGCGCGAACTGTTGTTGCGCGTGCCGGGGCTGGGCACCCGCAACGTCGAGCGCTTGCTGCTGGCGCGGCGGCATGCGCGGCTGCGGGTCGAGGACCTGGCGCGGCTGCGGGTGCCGCTGAAGAAGTTGCTGCCGTTCGTCAGTGTGCTGGACCACCATCCGCGGCAGCGGCTGGACGATCCGCAGCGGCTGCGTGCGCAACTGGCGCCGGCACCGCGGCAGGGGGGCTTGTTTGATTGACGCGGTGGGGTGGGGTGTTGCCATGCTTGCGGCAACGGCAACGGCAACGGCAACGGCAACGGCAACAGCAACAGCAACAGCAACAGCAAAGGCTTTCGCGCCTACGGGCGCGAGTGACTTTTGTCTTGGCAAAAGTCACCAAAACCGCTCCCGCCTGACACGAGCCGGTGCGATACGGCCGCACCGGTCCCCTGCGCTCCTCGCGGCGAGCGGCACGGCGCCCAAACTCGCTTCGCTCAAACAAGGGCGCCTCTTCGGCCGCTCGCCACTCCGGTGCTCGGCTCGCTTTAAGGCGGGAAGTTTTAAAAGCAACATCACGAGCAACAGCAACAGCAACAGCAACATCTGCACGCGCGGCGATGGTTGCGGATGCTGTGTTGGCGGTTGTGTTGCCTTGTTCTGCATTCGTTTCGGTGAGCTGATGCGTGGAGCGGGGCATGTTCCAGGCTGAGGTGGTGCCGCCGTGGAGCCTGGAGGCGTGGCGGGCGGTGGCGCGGGCGGCGTGGTGTGCGCAGGTGGCGCCGGAGACGCTGGCCTGGGACGGCGATGCGCAGGGCGGCCTGCTGGTCGGGACCGACGTCGCGACGTTGCCGACGCAGGTGCCGCCGCCGCGGGTGTCGGCCGAGTTCCTGGCGCTGGCCGGTGCGGTGCTGTGCCATCGCGATCCGCAGCGGCATGCGCTGCTGTACCGGCTGCTGTGGCGCATCGCCGGCGGCGAGCGCGCGCTGCTGCAGCGGGTCACCGATGCCGATGTGCACCGCACCCAGCAATGGGCGCAGGCGGTGCGCCGCGACAGCCACAAGATGAAGGCCTTCGTGCGCTTCCGCGAGGTGCCGGGCGAGCAGGAGGCCTACATCGCCTGGTTCGAGCCGGAACACCACATCGTCGATCGGGTGGCGCCGTTCTTCGCACGCCGTTTCGCCGGCATGCGCTGGGCGATCCTCACCCCGTACCGCAGCGTGCGCTGGGACGGCGAGACGCTGCAGTTCGGCGCCGGTGCGCAGCGTGCCGATGCGCCGGCCGACGACGCGCAGGACACGCTGTGGCGCACCTACTACGCCAACATCTTCAACCCGGCGCGGCTCAATCCGACGATGATGCGCCAGGAGATGCCGCAGAAATACTGGAAGCACCTGCCGGAAGCGCAACTGCTGCCCACGCTGATCCGCGACGCCGGGCAGCGCGTGCGCGAGATGGCCGAGCGCGCGCCCGAGCCGGTGCGGCGGCGCATTCCCGCGCCGGCACCGGCGCCGGTGGTGGCCGCCGACGACAGCCTCGACGCGCTGCGCGCGGCGGCGCGCGACTGCCGCCGCTGTCCGCTGTGGCAGCCGGCCACCCAGACCGTGTTCGGCGAAGGTCCGCAGGATGCCGCAGTGATGGTGGTGGGCGAGCAGCCTGGCGACGAGGAGGACCTGAGCGGGCGTCCCTTCGTCGGCCCGGCCGGGCGCTTGTTCGACCGCGCGTTGCAGGAGCTGGGCGTCGAACGCGCAGGCCTGTACGTCACCAACGCGGTCAAGCATTTTCGTTTCGAGCAGCGCGGCAAGGCGCGGCTGCATCGCAATCCCGAGCGAGCCCATGTCGAGGCCTGCCGGATGTGGCTGGCCGGCGAACTGGCGCGAGTGCGTCCGCGCATCGTGCTGTGCCTGGGCGCGACCGCGGCGCGCGCGGTGCTGGGAAGCGGCTTCAAGCTGATGGCCCAACGTGGGCAATGGCAGGCGCTGGACGACGGCACCCGCGCCCTGGCCACCGTGCATCCGTCGTGGGTGCTGCGCCAGCGCGGCGGGGAGGCGGGCGAGGCCGCCTATCAAGGCTTCGTGGATGACTTGCGCGTGCTGGCGGAGCAGGTGCCCATGCCGCACGCGGGGAATTCCGGCAACTGACCGCTCGTGTGCGTGCTGCAGTTGCCGCCATCGGGGCGCGGCGGCGCGGTTGCAGGCGTGGACGTGCAAAACGGGGACGGCCGTAGCCGCCCCCGCGATGCCAATGCACCCCCCGACGCGTGCTTACGGCATCAAAACCTTGTCCACCACGTGGATCACGCCATTGCTCTGCATCACGTCGGCGGTGGTGACGTGCGCCGTGTTGCCCTTGCTGTCGGTGAGCGTGACCTTGCCGCCGCGGGTCTTGGCGATCAGCGTTTCGCCCTGCACGGTGGTCAGCTTGGCGCTGCCGCCGCCGGCCTTGATCTGCGCCAGCAGTGCCGCCGCATCGAGCTTGCCGGGGACCACGTGGTAGGTCAGCACCTGGGTCAGCTTTTCCTTGTTCTCCGGCTTGAGCAGCGTGTCGACCGTGCCGGCCGGCAACGCGGCGAAGGCGGCATTGGTCGGCGCGAACACGGTGAACGGGCCGGCGCCCTTCAGCGTGTCCACCAGGCCGGCGGCCTTGACCGCGGCGACCAGGGTGGTGTGATCCTTGGAGTTGACCGCGTTGTCGATGATGTCCTTGGTGGCGTACATCGGCGCGCCGCCGACCATCGGATTCGGCTTGGCTTCGCTCATCGCGGCGTGGTCGTGCATCGCGGCCTGGCTGGGGGCGGCCATGGCGGGCAGGGAGACGAGGCCGGCGAGGGCCAGGGACAGCAAGTGGATCTTCATGGGCTTGCTCCTTGAAAGGGATGCGCGGCCAGTCGGCCGTGCACCTGTCTTTACGCGGCCTGCGCCGACGCGGTTGCATCACGCCGTCCAGATAATGATGAACAGGGGGGGGGGCTGGCGGGTACCGTCGCTCGCATCCAGGGCGGTTCAGGCGAGCGCCCTGTCGCACGGTGGTGCAGCCGCAAGGCCGGGCAGCGCTCCGGCGAACGGTCTATACGAGTGCAGGCAGGCCTCATCGTCGGCCTGCGCCGACGAGATCACCGACACTGAGAAGGGATGTCCATATCCTCAAACTGGGCTGCCAGTGGCAGAACGCCAGCCTCAAACCTGGCGCCACGCAAGTCGCATTTCCTGAATTTCGCATCGGCAAAGATGCAGTTGATGAATGTCGATGCTCTGAATTCGACTCTGTCAAAGACTGCGCCGGTAAAATCGCAGTCCATGAATTTTACCCGGCGGCCGCCGTACTCCACTCCGCAAGATCCACCGGAAAGCCTGGCTTTGACGAAATCGGTTTTTTCGCAGATCGCATCATCCATGTTGATTACAAGCTTGCTTTTTGAAAAGTTGCAGTTTTTTATTTCCGATCTGCACAAAAGGGCTCCGTTCAAGCTGGCACTTTCGAAGCTGACATTCATGAAGAAACTATCGTTCGCACTTCCCGATATTTTCGAGTAAGACAGGTCGGTGTTGCTGATCCTCGATTCGAAGAGATTTGCGGCTTTTAACTGCTCCAGGATGGCAGATGGGCCGATGCTGATGCCGGAAAGATCAGCGTCGCGAATGATCGGTCGTCCAGCCGCGATCGAATCGATGCTGTCGATGATGCTCGCCAGATATTCATGGTTTCGCCATTTGGCGGTTGTGTTTTTCATGGGTGGCCGCCTCGGCGATGAATTGGCGGCATGCTATCTGCCATGCCGTTATGGTTGAGCGCGGCTGCAGCTTCGGACGCGCCGCGACGTCCGCACCCTGAGTGGCTGTCGGGCTCAGGGTCCAGGACCGATGATCGGTGTGTCGGAAATGTTTGTCCTGTTGGTTGGCCGGGATCATCCCGGCGATGCCGCTCTCGGAACGTCGCTTTGCGCTGCCGGCACGCGCTGGAGGGCCAAGGCGCGCCGGCTCAGCGGCGCTGCAGCACATAGCTGTTCTCGAAGCCGTGGGCGCAGCCGAGCACATGGAAGTCGCCGAAGTAGCCGGCGGCGCGCAGCAGGTCCACCGCGGGACCGACCTCCGGCGAGTATTCCCAGTCGCCGTAGTCGTCGAACACCACGAACCCGCCGGAGACCACGCTCGGCCCGTACAGCAGGAAATCCAGCAACACGTTGCGCCCGGTGTGGCCGCCGTCGATGTGCAACAGCGCCACCTTCGGCTCCATGGCGTAGAAATGTTCGGCGCAGAATTCGGAATAGCCGCGGATGAAGCGCGCATTGGGCAGCAACTGCTGCCGATAGTGGTTGAATTCCTCGAACTGATTCGGCAGCGCGAACGGATCCATGCCGATCACCCGGCGCTGGCGGCCAGACACCTCGTTCATCAGCACCAGCGACTTGCCCTTCCACACCCCGATCTCCATCAGATCGCCCGGCACGCCCTCCAGCAGCAGGCACAGATAACCCAGCAGCCGCACATGGTCGTGGAAGGACAGCTCGCGTCGCTCCATCGCGTGCTCGGCCGGCAGGCCGGCCTGGGCTTGGACGAAGTGGTCGCCGATCAGGTCCCAGATCCGCGGAATGCTGCCTTCGGCCGCGTGTTCGTCGATGAAGCGGTTGAGTTCCTGGATGGTGAGCATGCGGTCTCCGGCGAAAATGCGCCGGTGTCCGCCACCGGCTCTGCCGCCGGATAGTAGCCTCCTCGGGACACGCCTGGACGCCCCCGCGGGGGCGTGTCGGGTCACGATGCGTCCCGCGGCGCCCGGTCGTCCGCGCGTGGCGACGCAGAGGCATGCATCGCCCGTGGAATCAGTCCTGGTCCGATGGCCGTGGCGTGAGCGTCCGCCGACGCTGCGGTTGTACCGCGATGGGCGCGGTGCAGCCCAACCAGGAGAAAGGACGATGGTCGCACTGCGCGGCAGTCGCAACAATTATCAGCTATCGGCCCACGATGAAGATCTGCAGGACGCCCCGCCGCTGACCCAGAGTGCGGCACGGATGCGCAACAAGGAGGGTACGGCGAAGGCGCGCGCCATCGCACGGTTGTCGGCGGCGACCGGCCTGACGTTGTCGCTCAGCCAGTTTTCGGTGACCAGGACCGCCGTCGGCGACACCGGTCCCTCCACGCCGGTGGAGTGGCGCTACGAGGTCACCACGGGGCAGGGCGCGCGGGCGCGACACTGGACGCTGATGGTCGACATGGACGACGTCCCCGCAGGTGCGCAGGGCAATGGTCCGGACCGGCCGCACGTGGGCTATTCCTATTGGTGCACCGGCTACGACCCGGTGGCGCGGGTGAACGGACATATCTTCGTGGAGTACGTGTCCGCCTCGCGCTGAGGGCGGCGTGGTGGGACGGCGGCACGCATGCCGGGACCGGCGCGACCGCACCGGCATGGTCGCCGTCGGAGCCCGGACGGACCGGCATCTTGAGACGGGCGGCAGTGGCTCGATCAGGGTGAAGCCCCACGTCGGTGCGATTGTGTCCGCGGCGCCGCCTGCCGACCCGGCAGTACGGCCGGACACCGCGCCGCCCGCACCACTGGACATCGCCGCCGCGGTGCGCTTTGCTTGCAGGCTCCCCCATTCATGGGCGGCGCCGCCGGCGTGGCGCCGCCGTCCGGACGAGCATGCATTCGATCGAAGTGGTCTTGGCGATGTTGCTGGCCGTGGTGGCCAGCGGCTACCTGGTGCGCGTACTGCCGTTTTCGCTGCCGTTGCCGCTGGTGCAGATCGGCCTGGGCGCGATCATCGCCGGGGTGTTCAAGAAGGGTTATGCGCTGGAGCCGGAGCTGTTCTTCCTGCTGTTCCTGCCGCCGCTGCTGTTCCTGGACGGCTGGCGCATCCCCAAGCAGGGCCTGTTCCGCGACAAGGGCGTGATCCTGGAGCTGGCGCTGGGCCTGGTGGTGTTCACCGTGATCGGCGCCGGCTTCCTGATCCACTGGATGATCCCGACCATGCCGCTGGCGGTGGCGTTCGCGCTGGCCGCGGTGGTGTCGCCGACCGATCCGATCGCGGTGTCCTCGATCGCCGCGCGCGCGCCGATCCCCAAGCGGCTGATGCACATCCTGGAAGGCGAGTCGCTGCTCAACGACGCCTCCGGCCTGGTCTGCTTCCAGTTCGCGGTGGCCGCGGCGATCACCGGCACGTTTTCGCTGGCCGATGCCTCGCTGACCTTCCTGTGGGTGGCGCTGGTCGGCGTGGCCGCCGGCATCGCGGTGGTGGTCGGCACCAGCCTGGCGCAGCGCTGGGTGTGGCGCCAGGTCGGCGAGGAGCCGGGCGCGGCGATCCTGGTCAACCTGTTGTTGCCGTTCGCCGCCTACCTGCTGGCCGAGGCGATCAACGCCTCGGGCATCCTCGCCGCGGTCGCCGCCGGCATCGCCATGAGCTACGTGGAACTGAGCGGCCGCGCCCCGGGCAGCATGCGCGTGCAGCGCTCGGCGGTGTGGGACATGGTCCAGTTCACCCTCAACGGCATCATGTTCGTGCTGCTCGGCGAGCAGTTGCCGGGCATCGTGCAGGGCGCCATGCACAACATGGACGAAGCCGGACACCTGGACCCGTGGTGGCTGCCCGCCTACGCGCTGGCGATCTACGTCGGCCTGCTGTTGCTGCGCTTCCTGTGGGTGTGGCTGTCGCTGCGCTGGACCCTGCTCAAGGCGCGCCGTCGCGGCGAGGACCGGCAGAGCCCGCCGTGGCGGATCGTGGTGGCGACCTCGCTGGCCGGCGTGCGCGGCGCGATCACCCTGGCCGGCGTGCTGACCCTGCCGCTGGCCCTGCCCGGCGGCGCCGCGTTCCCGGCGCGCGACCTGGCGATCTTCCTGGCCAGCGCGGTGATCGTCACTTCGCTGCTGGTCGCCAGCATCGGCCTGCCGCGGCTGCTGCGCGGCCTGGAGTTGCCGGAAGAGCCGACCGATCGCCTGGAGGAAGACCTGGCCCGCCGCGAGTCCTCGCGCGCGGCGCTGGCGGCGGTGGAGAAGCTGCGCCAGCGGCTGGTGCAGGACAGCGAGCACGCCGATCTCTACAACGAGGCCGCCAACCGGGTCAGCGCGCTGTACCAGCGCCATCTCGACCATGGCGAGGCGATGGAGAGCGATCCGGAGGAGGCGCGGCGCCTGGACTCGGTGCTGCGCCAGCTGCGGCACGCCGGCCTGCAGGCCGAACGCCAGGAACTGTTCAAGCTGACCCGCCAGCGCAAGATCTCCGACGAGATCGCGCGGCGGCTGATCCGCAACCTGGATCTGCTGGAGGCGCGGCGCAAGAGTTGATCGACGGCCGGGAATGGGGAGTCGGGAATGGGGATTCGTGAAAGCGGCTTCCTGGCGTCGTTTTGGGCTCGCCGCGATGCCACTTTCGGCGCGCGCCGGTTCACTGCTCGTCGCTTTCTGCCCGCCAGGGGCGCACGCCGGCCTGCGCCCCTGGCGCTGTGTGGTCTGTTGCAAGCCGCGTGGCTAGCGCATCGCGCTAGGCGTCCTCGGCCAGCGGCGGCAGCCGTCGCGGCACCGGGGTCGACTTCACGATGGCGGAGTTGGTTTCGGCGCGATCGGTGACTTTTGCCAGGATGCTGTCCAGGTGCTCGATGTTGCGCAGGTACAGCCGGCAGATGAAGCAGTCCTCGCCGGTCACCTTGTCGCACTCGACGAATTCCGGGATGCGCTGCAGCAGTTCCTCCACTAGGTGCAACTGCCCCGGCAGCGGTTTGACCCGCACGATCGCCTGCAAGGTGTAGCCCAGCGCGCGCGGATCGAGCTCGACCGTGAATCCGGCGATCACGCCCTGGTGCTGCAGCCGGCGCACGCGGTCGGCGGTCGCCGGGGCCGACAGGCCGATCTGCCGGGCCAGTTCGCTGGTCGCCATGCGCGCGTCTTGCGCCAATGCAGCCAGGATGGCGCGGTCGATCGCGTCGAGTGGGGCGATGGCGGGAGGGGAAAGGCGGGTTTGCATGGTGACCTTCATTTTTTAGGTGAACTCCGCAATTGGCCTAAGTTTAAGCATATTTTCGCGGAATTTCGGTTTCTACAATGACGGCTGTTCGCAGCATTGAAAGGAACCGGGATGGCCTCGAACGAGATTCGCCGTGGTGCGGCCGAGATGGTCGTGGCCATGCTCATGTCCGGCACGATCGGCTGGCTGGTGGTGTCGTCGGGGCAGTCGCCGTTCAACGTGGTGTTCTTCCGCTGCCTGTTCGGCGCGGCCACGCTGCTCATCGTCTGCGCGGCGCTGGGCCTGTTGCGGCGCAAGGCGTTCTCGCCGCGGATGCTGGCGCTGGTGCTGCTCGGCGGGATCGCGATCGTGGGCAACTGGTTGCTGCTGTTCGCCGCCTACGGCCGCGCGTCGATTTCGATGGCCACCGCCGTCTACAACACGCAGCCGTTCATGCTGGTCGGGCTCGGCGCGCTCGTGTTCCGCGAGCGCATCAGCGCCTCGACCGTGGGGTGGCTGGCGGTGGCGTTCGTCGGCCTGGTGGGCGTGGTGCGCATCGCGCCTGCGGTGCTCGCGGTGCCGGGCGAGTACCTGCAGGGCGTCGCCCTGGCGCTCGGTGCCGCGTTTCTGTACGCGGTGTCGTCGATCGTCACCAAGCACCTGAAAGGCACGCCGCCGCATCTGCTCGCGCTGCTGCAACTGGGCATCGGCATCGTGTTGCTGGCGCCGTTCGTGCATTTCGATGCCTTGCCCAGCCGTCCCGGCCAATGGCTGGATCTGGTCGTGCTCGGCGTGGTCAACACCGGGGTGATGTACGTGCTGCTGTACGGCGCCATTCAGGCGCTGCCCACCGCGATGATCGGGGCGCTGTCGTTCATCTATCCGGTGGTGGCGATCGCGGTCGATCGCATCGCCTTCGGGCAGTCGCTGGCGTGGACGCAGGTACTCGGGGCGCTGCTGATCCTGCTGGCGGCGGCCGGGGTCAACTTCGGCTGGCGCGTGCTGCCGTGGCCGCGCGCAGCGCGGGCGCCTGCCAGCCGGCTCAAGACCGGCGAGCGCTAGTCCACGGCGCGACGACGGCGTCGCCCGGCGTTTGCGGATACCTCGCTGGCGCACTGTCCCGCATCCGGGAGAGTGCTTCCGCCGGATCGGGATTTATCCATCACAAGCCGGCTTCTACCCTGGGGGCCGTTTCCGCAGCCGCCGCGCGCCCAGGGAGTCCCCGTGTCGCCGATCATTTCCGTACAACAGCTCACCAAGACCTATGCCGGGGGCTTCCAGGCGCTCAAGGGCATCGATCTGGAGATCCGCCGCGGCGAGATCTTCGCCCTGCTCGGCCCCAACGGCGCCGGCAAGACCACGCTGATCAGCATCATTTGTGGCCTGGTCACGCCCAGCAGCGGCCGGGTGCTGGCCGATGGCCACGACATCGTGCGCGACTACCGCGCCGCGCGCAGCAAGATCGGCCTGGTGCCGCAGGAACTGGCCACCGATGCGTTCGAGACGGTGTGGGCGACGGTGCGCTTCAGCCGCGGCCTGTTCGGCAAGCCGCGCGACGACGCCCATCTGGAGCGGGTTCTGCGCGAGCTGTCGCTGTGGGACAAGCGCGGCAGCCGCATCTCCACCCTGTCCGGCGGCATGAAGCGGCGCGTGCTGATCGCCAAGGCGCTGGCGCACGAGCCGTCCATCCTGTTCCTGGACGAACCCACCGCCGGGGTCGACGTGGAGCTGCGCCACGACATGTGGCAGATGGTGCGGCGCCTGCGCGAGCAGGGCACCACCATCATCCTGACCACGCACTACATCGAGGAAGCCGAGGACATGGCCGACCGCGTGGGCGTGGTCAATCGCGGCGAACTGGTGCTGGTGGAGGACAAGCGCACGCTGATGCGCAAGCTCGGCAAGAAGCAACTGGCGCTGACCCTGCAGGCACCGCTGCACGCGTTGCCGCCGGCGCTGGCGGCGCAGCCATTGGAGCTGTCCGCCGACGGTACGACACTGACCTACACCTACGACGCGCAGGCCGCGCAGACCGGCATCGGCCCGCTGCTGCGGCAACTGGAGGCGCAGGGCGTGGAGATCAAGGATCTGCAGTCCAGCGAGAGTTCGCTGGAGGAGATCTTCGTCAACCTGGTGCGGCCGGCGTCGGCCGCGGCGGAGGTGCGCGCATGAACCTGCACGCGATCGCCGCGATCTACCGCTTCGAGATGGCGCGCACCTTCCGCACGCTGACCCAGTCCATCGCCTCGCCGGTGCTGTCGACCTCGCTGTACTTCGTGGTGTTCGGCGCGGCGATCGGTTCGCGCATGGGCGCCATCGACGGCATCAGCTATGGCGCCTACATCATCCCCGGGCTGGTGATGCTGTCGCTGCTCAGCGAAAGCATCTCCAACGCCTCCTTCGGCATCTACATGCCGCGCTGGGCCGGCACCATCTACGAGGTGCTGTCGGCGCCGGTGGCGTGGTGGGAGGTGGTGATCGGCTATGTCGGCGCGGCGGCCAGCAAGTCGGTGCTGCTGGGCCTGCTGATCCTGCTCACCGCACGCGCCTTCGTGCCGTACGAGATCGCGCATCCGCTGTGGATGTTCGGCTTCCTGGTGCTGACCGCGCTGACCTTCAGCCTGTTCGGCTTCATCATCGGCGTGTGGGCCGACGGCTTCGAGAAGCTGCAGGTGATCCCGCTGATGGTGATCACGCCGCTGACCTTCCTCGGCGGCAGCTTCTACTCGATCAACATGCTGCCGCCGCTGTGGCAGAAGATCAGCCTGTTCAACCCGGTGGTGTACCTGATCAGCGGCTTCCGCTGGGCGTTCTACGGCAAGGCCGACGTGCACATCGCGACCAGCCTGGGCATGACCCTGGCGTTCCTGGCGCTGTGCCTGGGCGTGGTGTGGGCGATCTTCCGCAGCGGCTACCGGCTCAAGCCCTGAGGCGGCAGCGGGGGCCGCGGCGTGCGGCCGTGCGTCGCAGCAGCATGCCGGCAGGCGCGGCGCCTGCCGGCGGTCGCGCCTACTTGGCGTCGAGCCAGAAGGCTTCGACCGTGCCCTTGACCTTCATGGTCATCGGGTTGCCGCGGCGGTCGCGCGCCTTGCCGACCTGGACGCGGATCCAGCCTTCGCTGATCGAGTACTCCTCGACGTTGTCGCGCTCCACGCCGTTGAAGCGGATGCCGACGCCGCGCGACAGCGTCTCGGCATCGTGGAAGGGGCTCTGCGGGCTGACCGCCAGGCGGTCGGGGGGCGTGTCGGACATCGTGGTGGCTTCGCGTGGCGGCGGACAGCGCCGTCTTCCGGGCTGCGAAGGATAAACGCCTGCGGCGCCGTTGCCGAGTTCCGTGCGCTTCCGTCGCCGCGGCGGGCACGGCACACTTGCACCTTCCCTTCCATCCGCCGGCTCACGCCATGCCCGACAACAGCACCGATTACGACGATCCCGACGATCTGCACGACGAGCTCGACGACGATCCGGACACCCAGCAAGGGCTGATCTGGAACCTGCTGCTGCTGATCAATCCCGGCGACGAGGAAAGTGCGCTGCGTCAGTTCAACGCGTTCCGCGAAGCGCGCGCCGAGCACGAGGGCGAAGAGGACGACGGCTGGTTGTGGACGCTGAAGGATGCCATCGACTGGAGTGCCGGCTTCTACGTGGACTGGAAGGACACCGAGTCGCTGATAGGCGCGATCGACGAGCTGGCGACGCGCTGGAACCTGCGCATCGATTGGGGCGGCGACGTGGACGACGAGGACTTCCTCGACAGCCATGACGTGCCGGCGCTGCTGAACGTCGCCTACGACCGCCTGC
This sequence comes from Xanthomonas sp. LMG 12460, assembly GCF_009192895.1. Lineage (NCBI taxonomy): Bacteria > Pseudomonadati > Pseudomonadota > Gammaproteobacteria > Lysobacterales > Lysobacteraceae > Xanthomonas > Xanthomonas sp. LMG 12460. Next base: position 39,761 of record NZ_NKUH01000007.1, read on the forward strand.
GCGAACACGGCTATACCCTCTGGTGCTGGGACACCGAGGGCGATGCGTACGCCGGGTGGATGGCGCTCAGCCGCGACGACGAGGACATGCGGCGCCTGGCGGCGCTGCTGGACATCGAACTGCGCCCGGGCAGCGATCCGTTCTAGGCGGACGTGGCGCCGCCGTTCACCGCGCCTCGCCGCGCGCCTGCGCACGTGCATTGCGGATCAATGCTTTCAGCAGCTCGCGGTCGCTGTGCCGCGAGACCGGCACCGCACCCAGGCGGATCGCGTCGTCGCGCAGGGCGGCGGGCACGTCGTAGTGCGCGCCGCTGAGCTTGTTCTGGAAGGCGCGGCGGGGAATGCCCAGCCGCGCCGCCATGGCGTGCAGTTCGTCCAGCGTGTCGGCGAGCAGGTGGCCCCAGCGCTGGCCCCGCCAGGGATGCACCGCATCGTCGATGTAGACCGCCACGCGCCAGGTCAGGCCGGCTTGTGCGTGCCGTCGGCGTCCGCCGCGGGTTCCGCGGTGGCGCTGCCGTCGGCCTCGGCCGGAGCGGCATCGCCCGTCTCCGCCGCGGCGTCCGCGTCGGCCCCGTCCTCGTCCGCATCCTCTGCCGCGCCATCGCCCGCCGCGAACTCGGCAACCAGCGCGTCCAGGTACTCGGTCGGGGTCTGGCCGGCCTCGGCCGCCAGCGCGTCGATCATCTGCTGCAGCTGCGTGGAGTAGTCCAGGGTGATGGTGTTGCCTTCCTGCTCCTGCAGGTTGGCCAGGTGCTTGAGCATCGCCAGCATCGGCACCGGATTGTCGGCATTGCCCATGGTCTGGCCACCGACCGACAGCAACCACTGGCGACCCTGCAGGCCGATCGCGGCCAGCACGCGGCCGCTCTCGTTCTGCAGCACGGCGTGGTTGGCGATGGGCTGCTCGCGGCCCAGGCGGGCGAAGGGGCGCGGCGACTGCTGCTTCTTGCGCTTGTCGCGCTTGGCTTTGGATTGCTTGGACACGGCGGTCTCGTTGGCGAAGTGGCGGCCATTGTAAGCGCCGCGCCGTGTGCGGTCCCGCCGGGCCGGTGCGGCGCGGTCATCGCCCGCGCGCGCGGCGGCGGCGCGGTCAGCGCGTGTTGGTCGCTGCCGGGGTCCCGCCGGGGGCGGCGGTGCTCGCCACCGGTGCGCTGCCGTTGATGCTGCGCAAGGCATCGCGCGCGGCCGCGGCCGCGGCTTCCGGCGAGGTCGTGCGCGGCTCGGCGATTTGCACCGAGGCCTTGCCCGACGTCGCGGCCGGCGCCGTCGGGGTAGCGCCGTTGCTGGCGGCAGGCGCCGCCGCGGGCGCGCCCTTGCCGGTGGTCGGCGCGGCGGCCGCGTCCCCCGCCGCGGCGCTCAGGTCAGGCACCTTGGTGTCGGCGTCGGGCTGCACCGTGCCCAGGGCGACGCTGTGATCGCCGTCGGCGGTGGCGGCGTCCTCGGCATCCTTGGTCATCACCACGATGCTGATGCGGCGGTTGATCGGATTGTTCGGCACCTGCTTGTCGAACAGCACCGAGGAGGACAGCCCGACCACGCGCGAGACCTTGTCCTCGCCCATGCCGCCGGCGACCAGTTCGCGGCGCGCGGCGTTGGCGCGGTCCGCGCTCAGTTCCCAGTTGCTGTAGCCGTTCTTGCCGCTGTACTGGGTGACGTCGGTGTGGCCGGTGATGCTGATGTGGTTGGGCACCTGGTTGATGAAGCCGGACAGCTCGTGGAGGATGCCGCGGGTGTAGGGCTTGAGCACCGCGCTGCCGAGGTCGAACATCGGCCGGTTTTCCTTGTCCACGATCTGGATGCGCAGGCCGTCCGGGGTCAGGTCCAGCAGCAGCTGGTCCTTGAACGGTTCCAGCGCCTGGCTCTTGTCGATGGCTTCCTTCAGCTCCTGCATCAGCGTTTCCAGGCGTTGCTTCTCCTTCTCGCGCTGCGTGGTCTTGCTGTCGTCGCCCTTCAGGCTCTTGCTGCCGAACGGATCCTTGTTGTTGCCGCGCTGCATCTCGCCGGCGCCGCCGAGCTTGATCATCGAGGTGCTGGCGCCGCCGGGGCCGGCCATGCCGGGGCTCGGCGCCGGGCTCTTGCCGGCCAGCGGGCTGGGATTGCGGAAGTATTCGGCGATCGCCGCGCGCTGTTCCTTGGTGGTGGCCGCCACCAGCCACAGCACCAGGAAGAACGCCATCATCGCGGTCACGAAGTCGGCATAGGCCACCTTCCACGCGCCGCCGTGGTGGCCGCCGCCCTGGACCTTCTTGACCCGGCGGATGACGACGGTGGATTTGGTCTCGGCCATGACCGCGTTACTTGATCGTCTTCAGATGCGATTCGAAGTCGGCGAAGCTCGGCCGCACGTCGGTCGGCAGGGTCTTGCGCGCGAATTCGAGGGCGATCTTCGGGTTGTAGCCGCGCAGGCAGGCCAGCAGCGCGGTCTTCACCGATTCGAAGATGCGGCTGTCCTGCTCGGCGCGCGCTTCCATCGCCGCCGACAGCGGCGCGACGAAGCCGTAGGCCAGCAGGATGCCGAGGAAGGTGCCGACCAGCGCCGCGCCGACGTGGTGGCCGATCTCTTCGATCGGGCCGCCGATCGAGCCCATGGTGATGACGATGCCCAGCACCGCGGCGACGATGCCGAAACCGGGCAGGCCGTCGGACACCTTGCTCAGCGCATGCGCCGGCGCCATCGCCTCGTGGTGGTGCTTCTCCAGCTCCAGTTCCAGCAGCGGTTCCAGTTCGTGCGGCTCGATGTTGCTGCCGATCATCAGGCGCAGGCAGTCGGTGATGAAGTCGAGCAGGTGGTGGTCGGCCAGCACCTTCGGGTAGTTGCCGAAGATCGCGCTGTCGGCCGGGCGCTCGACGTGGTCTTCCAGGGCCATGAAGCCGTCGCGGCGCGCCTTGTTCAGCAGTTCGTAGATCAGGGTCAGGGTGCTGCGGTAGTCGTCGGCCTTGTACTGCGGGCCCTTGAACACGCCCAGCACGCCGGAGAGCGTCGCCTTGACGATCTTGCCCGGGGTGCTGACCAGGAACGCGCCCAGCGCCGCGCCACCGATGATCATCAGCTCGTAGGGCTGCCACAGCGCGCCGAGTTTGCCGTGCGACAGCACGTAGCCGCCGACCACGCTGATGATGACGACGATGAAGCCAACGATGATGAGCATGGCGGGGCAGCCTGCGGGCCGAAGCGGGGACGCTCTAGATGTCGGCCCCGCCGCGCCATTCTGAAGGTGTGAACTGTGCCGGGTTTTTGGCGGCGGCCGCGCCCGCGCCGGTCTTCAGCCGGTCATGCCGCTGTCGTGGCGGACGCATTTGAGGGTCTCGCCCAGGCCGGCCAGGGTCAGTGTGGCCTGGTCCGGCTGCGACTGCCAGAAGGTATTGCCCAGGGCGTCGGTGTAGCGCGCGCCGGTGGCGCCGCCGGCATCGGTGCGCTGCATGTCCAGGCGGGTGCCGCGCACCTGCAGGGCCAGGCGCTCGCGCGCCGGATCGGCGGCCGCCTGCACCAGTTCCTCGCCGCAGCGCCACTGCATGGGCAGGGCATCGGCCTGCAGGCCG